>VGUP01000056.1 GCA_016874175.1 Gammaproteobacteria bacterium
TCGGCTCGAGTTGCCGTCTGCAGCGAATGAACGAGGCGACTGACGGGATAGCCCTCGAGTGAGGTATCGAGTCGCTGTAGCGCAACCAAAATACGATCGGGCAGAGCCGCAGCGAACTCGCGAGCGTCACGCCGTCGGGGTCGCCATTTCCGCACGGGATCGTCAGGCTGTTAAAGACGGAAAGAAAGTGACCGTCGAGCAACGGTCGCCGCCGAAGACTCAAAAACCGCAACGCTAGCGAGGCAATAAGGGATCCCCTGTAAAGCACCCCCACCCCCCTGCCGATTGCAGGGGGGGTGGGGGGTGTCACGCGATTTCTTTAAAGTATCAAGCGGGACACTTCTCCCGCACGGACGATCCTGCTGAGGTAGAGTACGGTCTAGATGGAGGGAAACTGTCTTCGCCGTCCACGCTTGTCCTTCTCCTGTCCTGCAGGGGCCATTAGATTAGGACAAGCTCGACCGGACTGCTGTCTCTAAGTGTTTGATTAATGGTGCCGGGTGAGGGATTTGAACCCCCGACCAACGGTTTACAAAACCGCTGCACTACCACTGTGCTAACCCGGCGCCCGAGATTTAGATTTTAGCGCGATTTTCTATCCAAAATCGCTGGCCTCGTGACGCTCGCGGATCGCGCCTTCGCCCTTGCTGCGATTGACCCGCATGCCACGCTTCACAGCGGGCCGCGCCGCCAATTCAGTGGCCCAACGCACCACGTGGGTATAGCTGGCCACCTGCAAAAACTCGGCTGCCCCGTAGAGATCTTGCAGCACCAGCCCGCCGTACCAAGGAAAAATCGCCATATCGGCGATGCTGTAGTCGCTGCCAGCGATGTACGCACGATTGGCGAGGCTGCGATCGAGCACATCGAGCTGTCGCTTGACCTCCATCGCGAACCGGTCGATCGGGTACTGCCACTTGTCAGGGGCGTAGGCATAAAAATGCCCGAAGCCACCGCCCAGATAAGGCGTACTTCCCATCTGCCAAAAAAGCCAGGACAAACATTCCGCGCGCGCCGCGCCGCTGCCCGGTAAAAACGCCCCGAATTTCTCGGCGAGATAGGTGAGCATGGACGCCGACTCGAACACGCGCACCGACGGCTCCCCACTGACATCGAGTAGCGCTGGAATCTTTGAATTGGGATTGATATCGACGAAGCCGCTGCCGAATTGATCTCCGGCACTGATGTCGATGATCCAGGCGTCGTACTCCGCACCGGCGTGGCCGGCAGCCAGCAACTCCTCGAGCATCACCGTCACTTTGATGCCATTCGGCGTGCCTAAAGAATAAAGCTGCAACGGATGCCGCCCGCGGGGCAGCGTCTTCTCGTGGGTGGGCCCCGCGATGGGTCGATTGATGTTGGCGAATCGACCCCCGTTGCCGCGGTCCCAGACCCAGATTTTGGGCGGAGTGTAGGAAGGGGGGTTGCTCATGATCCTAGGTACGTACGCTGATTTCTCCCGCGAGTATCGCACAGCGATGACCGGTGGCGTCTTCGAGCTGCAACGCACCCTGCGCATCGATCCCGCGAGCGATACCCTCGCGTTCGCTGCTGCCATCGAGCACGCGGATCGGTCGATCGCGCAGCACATCGACCGTCCGCCAGTCTTCGATGAAGGGTGCAAAACCCTCCACCGCAAAGCGCTGTAGCCCGGCAATCACCCGACCAATGATTGCCGCAGCCACGGCATTACGCTTGCCGGCATCGAGACCCAAGGATTCGAGATCGCCCGCCGATGTACCACTTTCGGCGATCAATTTCTTTGTATCCTCGCCGAGCCGCAAGTTGAGGCCAATGCCGACCGCGACCAGAGCGGGTCCTGCAGCCTCGGCGCGCAACTCGGCGAGTATCCCGCCGAGTTTCACGAGCTGCGCCGATGAAGACAGCCTCACCACATCATTTGGCCATTTCAAATAAATTTCGTGCACGCCACAGCTCAGCAAGGCCTCGCACACGCAGGCGCCGACGACCAGAGTCAGCGTCGGCAGATCACGCGGCAGCGGCTCGAAACTCGTGGCAATCGACAGACAAAGACTGCCACCTAGAGCCGCCTGCCAGCGGCGACCGCGACGGCCGCGCCCACCCGTCTGGTTCTCGGCGAGCAACGCGGCAAACTCGCCGGGCGTGGGCGGCTGCGATTCGAGCAGCGCGGTATTCGTCGAGCCGATCTCCCAGACCACTTCGAGCTGCGTAAGATCGCTGATTTCTTTGGGCAGATCGCTGCGAATAGCACCTGCGTCCAGCACCGCGCAGGGAGCACCGAGTCGATAGCCGCGATTGGTCTGCGCTTCGATGGGTAAGCCCATCTCGCGCAGCTGACTGATGGCCTTCCACACCGCACTCCGGGTCACCCCCGTCGCCTCGGCCAGAGCTTCGCCGGAGTGCAGCTGGCCATCGGCGAGCGCGCCAAAGATTTTCTGGGTGAGCATCGGTGCGGCTCGCTTCAGCGACGCTCGCGCAAACGACCCAGCAGCCAGAGCTTGCGGGCTCGCGGCTCGGTGCCTGCGCGCATGCGTGCGATATTGCTGCGATGCGTCCAAATGACGAAGGCTGCACAGACGACACCAAATACAGTGAGCGGCATCATTTCTTCGGGTGCAAGCCAACCGCGCGCCGCGCCGAGTTGCACCAAGATGGGCAGGCTTGCGGCCGCGACCATCGAGCCGAGCCCGACGAATCCGAATACGAACATCATCCCCAACCAGACCGCGAGCAGACCCAGCAACAAAGGCAGCGATAGCGCGAGCAGCGTACCGAGAACGGTTGCCACGCCTTTGCCGCCCCGAAACCCGTGAAACACCGGATACACATGACCGAGAACGGCCGCAAAACCACAGGCGACGGCCAGCCACTCGAACGGATACTGCGCGGGCACGAGTGCGCTCGGCACCCAGCGAACGGCCAGCACGGCTTTCAGCACGTCGATCAGGATCACGCCACTCGCGAAGGTCCAGCCCTGTGTGCGCAACGCATTGGTACCGCCGGCGTTGCCGCTGCCCTGCGAGCGAATATCGATGCCGCGAAAGCGCCCGATCAGCAGCGCCCCGTTGACGGAGCCCATCAGGTAGGCAGCCAGCACGCGAAGGGCTAAATCGATCACCCGCAAATCTTAACGTAGCGCTTGCAAGGGTGCAGAATGGGTTGATGTCGAATGCCATCCCGACCCTGAGCCTGCGCGCTGTCGAGTCCGCGGGTTTCGTGCGCGAGCTCGGTGCCGCCTATGCCAATCACGGCTTCGTGATCATCACCGACCACGGGTTCCCGCAACCGCTCATCGACCGCTTTCTCGGCATGTACAAGACCTTTTTCGCTTGGCCAGATGCCGATAAACGGCGGTATCACATCGCGGGCAGCGGCGGCGCGCGCGGGTATACACCCTTTGGCATCGAGACCGCCAAAGGTAGCCGTCACCTCGATCTCAAGGAGTTCTGGCACGTCGGGCGTGAGCTGCCGCAGGGCCATCCGTATCGACACTACATGGCCGACAACGTGTGGATCGACGGCATCGAGGGTTTCAAGGACAGCTGCATCGAGATGTTCGAAACCTTTGATCGCAGCGGCCGGCGACTGCTGACCGCGATCGCGCGGGTGCTCGATCTGCCAGCCGATTATTTTGAAGAAAAAGTTCAGCTCGGCAATAGCGTGCTGCGGGTGATCCACTACCCACCCATGCCGCTGAACCTCACCGAGAGCATTCGGGCGGGCGCACACGAAGATATCAATGTCATCACCTTGTTGCTCGGCGCCGAAGAGCCGGGGCTACAGGTACTCACCCGTCAGGGCGAGTGGCTGTCGGTCAACCCGGTGCCGGGTTCGATGGTGGTCAATGTCGGTGACATGCTGCAACGACTGACCAACGGCCGTCTGCGCTCCACCAGCCATCGCGTGATCAATCCGGTCAGCGAGCGCGCACAAAATGCGCGCTATTCCATGCCATTTTTTCTGCACTTCAACCCGGACTTTCCGATAGCCGCCCTGCCCTCCTGCGTCGGCGCCGGAAAACCCGAACCCTTGCCGCCAATCCTCGCCGAAGAATATCTGCAAGAACGGCTGCGCGAGATCAAGCTCAAATAATTCACCAGAGCATCAGCACGGGACGATCACCATGACACTCTATCTGCAGGCCCTGCTCGGTATCGCTGTCTTCATCGCCATCGTGTTGCCGATGTCGAGTAACCGCCGCAGCATCAACTGGAAACTCGTCGGCATCGCGCTCGCGCTGCAGTTCGTCATCTGCATCCTGCTGCTCCACGCACCCGTCATCAAAGAAGGTTTGCTCTACCTCAATCAGGCAGTCGGTGCGCTCGGCGCCGCGACGCTCAAAGGTTCCGCGTTCGTCTTCGGCTATGTGGGTGGCGGCGACACACCCTTTACCGTCACCAACCCCAATGCCGCGGTCACCTTCGCCTTTCAGGTGTTGCCGCTGGTCATCGTGATGTCGGCGCTGTCTGCGCTGCTTTGGTACTGGCGTATCCTGCCGATCGTGATCCGCGGCATCAGCTGGGTTTTCGAGCGCGCACTCGGCACGCGTGGCCCCTCGGGTCTCGTCGCCACGGCCAATATTTTTCTCGGCCAGACTGAAGCGCCGCTGCTCGTTCGACCCTATCTCGCACGCATGTCGCGCTACGAACTGCTGCTCGTGATGACGGCGGGCATGGCCACGATCGCGGGCTCAGTGATGGTGATCTATTCGGCAATGCTCGGCGCACAGTTCCAGGGTGTGCTGGGTCATCTCATCACCAAGTCGATCATGTCGGTGCCGGCCTCCGTGCTCTTTGCCCACATGATTTTGCCCGACGACAACGGCAGCTCACAGGATCTGCAGGAATCGCCGCGAATTTATCCGAGCGCGATGGACTCGATCACGCGCGGCACGAGCGATGGGCTCGCACTCTTTCTCAATATTATCGCCATCCTCATCGTGCTGACCGCCTTCGTCGCGCTCGCCAACAGCATCGTCAGTTTCTTGCCGGCGATCGGTGGCGAAGCGATCACGCTCGAGCGCATCGCCGGCTGGATCTTCGCACCGATCGCGTGGCTCATGGGCATTCCCTGGTCCGAAGCGATGACAGCGGGCTCGCTACTCGGCGTCAAAAGCGTGCTCAATGAATTTATTGCCTTCATCCAGCTGACCGGCGTGCCGCCCGAAGCGCTATCCGATCGCTCGCGACTCATCACGATCTATGGGCTCTGTGGCTTTGCAAACCTCGCGAGCATCGGCATTCAAATCAGCGGCATCGGCACCATGGCACCCGAGCGTCGAGGCGATCTCGCCTCGCTGGCGTGGCCCGCCTTCGTCGCCGCGACTTTGGGTTCGTGCATGACCGGTTGCATTGTCGGCATCGTCGCGGGCTGAGGGCGCGCCGTCGTGGCGAAACTTTATTTTTATTACTCGACCATGAACGCCGGCAAGTCGACGGCCTTGCTGCAGGCGTCGCACAACTACGGCGAGCGCGGCATGCGCACTGTCGTCTATACCGCGAAGCTCGACGATCGCGCAGGGGGCCGCGTGGCCTCGCGTATCGGCATCAGCGCCGACGCCCGTCACTTTGCTGCGGGGCAAGATCTCTTTGACGAGATTCGCGCTGATCTCGCAGAGGGCCCGATCGCCTGCGTACTCGTCGATGAGGCGCAGTTCCTCGCCAGCGATCAAGTCCGTCAGCTCGCGCGCGTGGTCGATGAGCTCAATGTGCCGGTGCTCTGCTACGGACTGCGCACGGATTTCCTGGGACGGCTTTTCGAGGGCAGCGCGAAACTGCTCGCCTGGGGCGATAATTTGGTCGAGATCAAAACGGTCTGTCACTGCGGCCGCAAGGCCACCATGGTGGTCCGCGTGCTCCCCGACGGGCGGGTCGAAACGGCCGGCGCCCAGGTCGAGATCGGCGGCAACGACCGCTATGTGTCCCTCTGTCGCCGACACTTCACCTCGGCCATCGAAACGGGCAAGGCCTGAAAAACCCCCTCGTCATAATCCGCAAATATTGAAACGGTAAAATACGGGTCTTAGGGCTCACACCTGACCTCCGATCGTTGTTTTTTTGCGACACTAGGGTTTCCCGGATGCCTTTTCCGGGGTCCGTAACGTAGAATTCGCAGTCTCGAATTTGGGGTCATTGCGCCCTTCCCTGACGCACTTCTTGACGCACTTGGAGACTTCAAAAATGTCCACGCAGATTTTGGGCACACACGCGCCCGTGTCCGCAGCACGACGCTCCCGCATTTCGCTTGCCGTACTGCTCGCCTGCCCGCTGCTCGTCGTGGCGACGAGCCATTCCGCTTTTGCACAGTCGACGGGTACGACCGCAGCCGAGGAGCTGCAAGAAATCGTCGTCACCGGTCGCCGCTTCGGCCAGATTGGCGCGGTCACCGAACAGAACGCCGCGAAGTCGCGCGTCACGATCACCGGTGAGTTCTTGCAGAACTACATCCCGGGTCAAACCTTCCTCGAATCTTTGAACCAGGTTCCGGGTGTCAGCTTCACCAACAACGACCCGTACGGCAGCTCAGGCGGCAACCTGCGCCTGCGCGGCATCGACGGCTCGCGCGTGTCGCTGACTTTTGACGGCATTCCGCTCAACGACACCGGCAACTACGCCATCTACACCAACCAGCAAATCGACCCCGAGTTGATCGAAGCGGTCGACGTCAACCTCGGTACGACCGATGTCGACAGTCCGACGGCGTCGGCGGTGGGCGGCACCATCAACAACCGTACACGTCGTCCCGGCAAGGAAGAAGGCGGCATGGTTTCGGTGTCGGCGGGCGAGTATAACTACCGCCGCTATTTCGGTATGTATGAGACCGGCGAGATTAGTCCTTGGGGGACTCGCGCCTATTTCACAGCCTCACACGCCAGCAACGACAAGTACAAAGGTCCCGGCGAGATTTACAAGCGCCAGTTCAACGCGCGCTTGTTTCAGGACATGGGCAACGGTGACTTCATCGCTATTGCGGCGCACTTTAACCGCAACCGCAATAATTTTTATCGTAATGCCACCGAAGCGCAGTGGCTAGAAGGTGGGCGCAAACGCGATAACTTGGCGTTCTGCACGCGTCTGCCCGGCGTCAACGGTGTCCGACAAGATGAGAACGCCGCACCGAACTCCGGCACCACCGAAAACCCGCTCAACCCGTCAGCCTGCACCAATTACTACGGCCTGCGCGTGAACCCCTCGGACACCGGCAACATCCGTATTAACTCGTTATGGAATATCAGCGAAAACGTTCGGCTCGCTATCGATCCGTCTTTCCAATATGTTCTTGCTAATGGTGGTGGCACGCAGGTGCTCAACGAAACCCCGTCGGCTACATCGAACGCCGATCGTCGTGTCGTTGGACTCTCGACCGCGCTCGGCTTTGATCTGAACGGCGACGGCGACGTGCTCGACACCGTGCGGTTCTACACCCCGAGCAACACCAACACACGTCGCTTCGGCGTCAACACCTCGCTGATTTGGGACCTTTCGGAGACACAGCGAGTTCGTGTGGCCTACGCGTGGGACTACGGTCGTCACCGTCAGACCGGCGAGTGGGGCTACCTCGATGGCTCTGGTAACCCAGAGAATTTCTTTGGTGGTCGTCAGGGTCGTAAGGTTCCAACCGCCGACGGCAGCTTCGTGCGCGGTCGTGATCGTTACTCGATCGCCAAGTTGAGTCAGTTCTCTGCGGAGTATCGCGGAAAGTTTTTTGACGAAAAAGTGACTGCAGCGATCGGTATTCGTGCACCAGTCTTCGAGCGCCAACTCAATCAGTACTGCTATTCGCAAAGCGGGGCATTTAGTGTGCTGTGCACAACACAGCGTCCGACCACTTTCCTGCCGAACGGTAACGTCACGCTTGGTAGCTCGACGATCCAATACATCCCCCCGTTCGCTGGAACGTTTAAATTCGACGATGTGCTTCCGAATCTTGGTTTGACCTATGCACTCACCGACTCACAGACGGTGTATGTCTCGTACGCCGCGAGCCTCTCGGCGCCGCGTACGGACAACCTCTACACCGTGAGCCGTGGTAACGATGGGGTGCTTCGTCAGGCCATCCCGAACCCAGAGACGACCGACTCCTTCGACCTCGGCTGGCGCTATCGCTCAGAGTCGCTACTCGCGTCGGTCGCGCTCTGGAAATCGCAGTTCAAGAACCGCATCGTGTCGTCTTTCGATCCGGATCTCGGCTACTCGGTTGATCGTAACGTCGGCGACGTCAATCTGCAGGGTGCTGACTTCCAGATCGGCTGGCAGGCCAACGACTGGATCGTGGTGAACGGTTCGGCCTCGTACAACGACAGCGAGTTGAAGCAGGACCTCCGGGTCAGCGCCGCGAGCGTGCTGCCGACTGGAGGTAAGCGACTTGTTGAGACGCCCGAGTGGACCTTCGCCGGTCGTATTGAGTTACGACCCTTTGCAAACTTCAACCTCGGGCTCGAGGGTAAATTCGTCGATGATCGCTTCACGACTGACGTGAACGACGCCAGCGTCAATAATTTTACGGTATTTAGTCTTGATGCCGGTTATAACTTCGAATTCGAAGGCGTGAAATCGATGCGTGTACAGCTTAACGTCTACAATTTACTCGATGAAGAGTTCTTCGGTTCAATCAGTAGCACCGCCTACTCGATCGCCCCTACCCCGCCTCTCGTTGGTTTCTCGCCGAGTACGCCGTTCCTGACCTTGGGCGCCCCGCGCACGGTCAGCATCTCGGTGCAGACCCGCTTCTAAAGCGGCGAGGCACCCCGCGTGATCCGCGGAGCGTTATGGCAAAGGGGCGCCTCATGGCGCCCCTTTGTTTTTGTACCGCAAGTCATGCGCATGATGATGATCGCGCTCGGCGCGATTTTTTTCTTTGGTGTCGCCCGTATTGTCTCGTGAACCCGTACTGTCGCGCGACAATCCAGAGCCGGCTACGACACCCCCGCCTCGTGCCGCAAGCACGCTGCGCATCGCCACCTACAATGTCAGTTTCTTCCGCAAGGCTGAGGGTGATCTGACTCGCGAACTGGCGACCCCGGGGTCGGCGCAGCCAAAGCAGATTGCCGCAGTGCTGCAACGCATGCGCCCCGACATCTTGCTGCTCAATGAGTTCGACTACGATCCACGAAGCCCAGAGCTCTTTGCCCTAAATTATTTGGCGATCTCGCAGATGGGCGGCAAGCCACTGAGATTCGCCCACCACTTCATCGCACCTTCGAATACCGGGATTCCGACCGGACTCGATCTCGATCGCAGTGGCAGCATCGGCGGCGGTAACGATGCGCTCGGCTTCGGGCGATTCCCGGGCCAATATGGCTTGGTCGTCTTCTCGCAGCTGCCCATCGATAACGCAGCGACACGGACCTTTCGTCATTTTCTTTGGCGTGACATGCCTGGCGCCTTGCTGCCGCCCGACTGGTATACGCCCGAGAGTCTCGCGAAACTGCCGCTGTCATCGAAAAGTCATTGGGATGTCGCGATCCGACTGAACCGCAAAGAAACCCTGCACTTTCTCGTCAGTCACCCGACCCCGCCCGACTTCGATGGTCCCGAAGATCGCAACGGTCGGCGCAACCATGACGAGATCCGACTTTGGGCGGACTACATCGACCCGTCACGCAGCGACTATCTGCGCGATGATTGGGGTCGACAAGGCGGACTCGAAACCGGCGCATCGTTCGTCATCGCCGGCGATCTCAACGCCGACCCGCAAGATGGCGGCAGTGTCCGCGGTGCCATCGATCAACTCTTGCTGCACCCACGCGTGCATCGTGAAACAGCCGTTGGCAAGTTAGCGCCTCGCAGCCGCGGTGCCAGCGAAGCAGCACAACGGCAGGGCGGCACCAATGCGGCACAGCGCGGCGATGCCTCCCTCGATACCGCCGATTTTTCTGACCGTGGCAATGCCGTCGGCAACCTGCGGGCTGACTATGTGCTGCCGTCGAGCAATCTCGAGGTCTGCGCCTCTGGCGTGTTTTGGCCGGCAAATAGCGATGCGGAGTTTACACTGGTCAACGACGATGTCGAGACCAGCTCGGATCACCGACTGGTGTGGGTCGATATTGCATTGCCCGGCAAACATTGCTCCAAACACTCAAAATAATCCGCGAATCAATGCGGCGGATGTTCCTCGAGCGCGGCATAACGCTTCTGGGTAGTCGCCGATGCACACGCGGCAGGCGACATGCCCGCACTGCAAGCATCAGCCGTGATGCCACGCTCCCAGGATCCATAGATCGGGTTCGGTAACAAAAACCAGCGTGTACCAAAGAGGGGCAAGAGCTCTGCCTGACGGACCTCGAAATCGGGGCGATCAATGAAATCGCGCAGATCATCACCGACAAGGGCCACGATGCGATGTGTCTTTGCAATCCACGCGCGACGCACGGTTTTATTTGAACTCGACCACTCGGGTCGCTCCTGCCGCAGACTCAACGCCCCCGGGTCGGCGGCATTCGGCAGATTGAGTTTTTGCAGATTACGCAGCGTCGCCGTACGCGCCGGGCAAGGGTCAGCGGGATATTCTGCCAGCGCTCGGCACTCTCGATTAGTCACATAAAAAATTTGGTGCCCCGCGCGCGCAGCCGCCTGCAGAAATTCCACTGCACTGGGGATGGCGGTGGCTGCGGCTTCCTGCATCCACGACTGCCAAGACGGCTCGTCGTAATCGCCACCCGCCCGAATCCGCCGGGCCTGATAAAACGTGTTGTCGAGCACGGTCTCATCGAGATCCACGACGATCGCCGTCGGCAAACTCGCAAGCGCCGCTGCGTCCGCCTGTTGCTGCTCGACTGCAGCGCTTCCGGGAGCCGCTACCGTGCTAGCGAGGCGCTCCGTCGCCAGTCGATATATTTGGGTAGCTGCGATGCGGTATTCGGTGGCGCGTTGCATCCATAGCGTCGCGTTCACCTGCTCGCGACCGATGATCGACGTATCCTCCGCTGCGAACGACGCGGAAGAGAGCACGAGACCGGCCGTCATCAGCACCGCTAGTTTTTTCAGTGTGGACTTCTTCATGGGCACACATGTTAAGGTGCGACCGTGCTGAAAAATAGTATTCGTACCATCCCCGACTATCCGCAGGCAGGGATCCAGTTCCGCGACATCACTACCTTGCTCGGTAATGCCGAAGCCTTTCGCGCGACGGTCGATCAACTTGCCGCACCGTACGCAGGCATAGGGATCAGTAAAGTTGCGGGGATCGAGGCGCGCGGGTTCATTTTGGGTGGCGCCGTTGCGCACCAGTTGCAGGCCGGTTTTGTGCCGATCCGCAAGAAAGGCAAGCTACCCCATGACACCGTCCGCATCGGCTATTCGCTGGAGTACGGTACCGACGAGATGGAAATCCATCGCGATGCCGTTGCACCTCGCGAGAAAGTCATCCTGATCGACGATTTGATTGCCACCGGCGGCACCGCAACGGCCGCCATTTCGTTACTGCGCTCACTCGGTGCCGAAGTGCTCGCAGCCTGTTTCGTGATCGATCTACCCGATTTGCAGGGCGCAAAGAAAATACGCGATCTCGGCGTGCCTGTGTTTGCCCTCGTTGCCTTCGACGGTCACTGAATCAGTTCGGCGTCCCGCAAACTCTGGATCATCGAGGTCTTGAGCAGAAAGGCCCGTGACAAGGCAGGATCTGCAGCCGCACGCATGAATTCGGCCTGACGTTTCTTTTGCACATCAGGATCCTTCGATTCCATCAATTTTTTGTTGTTGATGGTGTGCTCTTGCACGAACCGTACGCAGATGCCCCGGCGCTGACGGTCATAGAGATCGAGCAAGGGTCCGGCCTCTGCGCCGTGATGAACGCGGATCAGCTTGTCAGCGAGGCTCCAGGCATCGTGAATGCCGCCATTCATGCCCATGCCGCCGAGCGGATTGTTGATATGCGCAGAGTCGCCCGCGAGTAGCACGCGTCCGCGACGATAAGTCTTCGCAACGCGCTGATGCACGCGATAAATCGTCTGATGGACAATTTCATAGTCGCGATCGTGCGGCGCCATGTGATGCAAACGATCCTGAATCCAGCGATCCGACAACCAAAGCGCATCGTCCTCGATTTTCGGATCCGTCGGAATAAGCACACGCCAGAGCGAGGGCGTACGCAGCAGAACCAGCCATTCCTCAGGGTCTGAGACGTAATTCACCAGAGAAAGACGATCGAATTTCGTTTCGAGCGGAAAGGGCGTCGAGGCGACCAAAAATTTCTCGGGCCAAGTAAAGCCCCCGAACTCGATGGCGACGGCCTTGCGGACGGCACTATCGGCACCATCCGCGGCGACCAGGAACGAGCCGCGCAAGATTTTCTCTTGCCCGTTCTGCCAGACCAGCACCTCAACCCCGTCAGAGGTCTGGTGCACGCCCTTCACCAAGGAGTTGAAATGGCATTCGGCGAGGCCCGCGTGCTGTTCGCACAGTTCGGTCCACACGAGGCGCGTGTACTTCCACTGTTCGGCCTGCAACCGATAAGGGTGACGCGTATCTTCGGCCAGATGTCCGAGATCGAATTCGGCGATCTCGCCGGTGCGCCGATCGCGATACTGATACTTGCGACAGACGAGGCCCTGCGCCTCGAGGGGCTTGGCCATGCCGAGTTCATCCAGCATGTCGAGCGAGGGCGGATGGAAAGTAGAGGCGCGCAGGGTTTCGGGCAGATCCGGCAAACCCTCGAGCAGCGTCACCGGGATGCCCGCCTGCGCGAGTCGCAACGCCGCGGTGCAGCCGACGGGCCCGGCGCCTGCGATGATGACCGGCGCATTGATCGCCAAGATTTTTGTCCCCAACGTGAAAACTCTGATCCGATATTCTATGCCAACGACCAGTAGCCCACCGAGGTAGGCACCGATGCACGCCCAGCACACTCCATTCCTCGCCAGCGTTCGTCGTCGCCTCATTCGCGCGCTCGCCGCAGTGACGCTGACGGTTGCTGCAATGCAGGCGGTGCCGCAGGAGAAAACCGAAAAACCGCCGCTGCACGGGCAACAGTGGATGGCAATAACCGGCAAGCCGCTGGGCGCCACTGCAGGCGCACGAATCTTTCAGCGCGGTGGCAACGCGGTCGATGCCGCCTGCGCGATGATCGCCGCCACAGCGACCATGTGGGACGTACTGCACTGGGGTGGAGAAACACAGGCGCTCATCTGGCACCCGCAAGAACGCCGCGTGATTGCGATCAACGCACTCGGCGTGGCGCCGTCAGGTGCAACCCCAGAATTTTTCACATCGAAAGGCATGAAATATCCACCGGAGTTCGGCCCGCTGGCCGCGGTCACCCCCGGCACACCCGGCGGCATATTGGTGATGCTCGCCGAGTATGGCCGTCTCTCGCTGGCCGAAGTGCTGGCGCCAGCGATCGAGCTCGCCGACGGTTATCCGATGGAGGCGCAAACGGCAACGCTCATCGAGCGCAATAAACGCAAGCTCAAAGAGTGGTCTGACAGTGCCCGCGTGATGTTGCCGCATCGTCAAGACCAGGCTGCAGCGGGCCGCGAAGGGCCCGTAGCGGGTGAAATTTTCCGTCAGCCTGAGCTCGCCGCCACTCTGCGCAAACTCGTCGAGGCCGAGACTCGCGCGCGCAAACGTGGCGCATCACGCAAGCAAGCCATCATGGCAGCCTACGAGCGCTTTTATCGCGGCGATATTGCGACCGAGTTCGCAGCGGCCGTCCAGGCAGAAGGCGGACTCATCACGCGCGACGATCTCGCCAATTGGCAGGTCAAGGTCGAAGAGCCGCGCCATGTCAATTACCGCGGCGTCGAGGTCTACAAGCTCGACATCTGGACGCAGGGTCCGGCGATGCTGCAGGCGCTCAATATTCTCGAAAACTTTGATCTGCAAGCGATGGGCTACAACTCGTCACGGTACTTGCACACGGTTTATCAGGCGATGAACCTGTCGTTTGCCGATCGCGATTTTTATTACGGTGATCCTGCTTTTGCGCCGACCGAACCCATCACCGGCCTGCTGTCGAAAGACTACGCCCGGCAGCGCGCCAAGCTCATCGGTGAACGCAACGATCCACGCATCGGCCCGGGAGACCCCTACCCGTTTCAGGGCGGCAGTAATCCTTACAAAGATTTGCTTCGCGGCCGGGGTAATACGCCCTCACCGACGGTCCCGCCCGCAACGCCTGCCACACCGAGCGAGCGGCCGTATTCGCCGAGCGGCGGCGTCCCCACGGTCGATGCGCGCGTCCCCGATCGCCGCTATCCGCTTGATGACATGGAGCAGGCCTTCTGGTGCGGCACGACGTCGGTAATAGCCGCGGATGCAGAAGGCTGGCTGGTGTCGGTCACTCCGAGCGGTGGCTGGATTCCGGCGGTCATCGCCGGCAAGACGGGCATCGGACTCTCGCAGCGCATACAGTCGTTCGTACTC
>VGUP01000057.1 GCA_016874175.1 Gammaproteobacteria bacterium
TTGCCCCCGTACTCGCCGCGGTGGCACTCGGCGCCGCAGCCTCCGCAGCCCAAGCCGAAGTGACATCGACCATCACGCTCACCTCCGACTACGACTTCCGTGGCCTGACCCAGACCGCGCGCGACCCCGCCCTGCAGGCGAGCCTCGACTGGGCGAACGAGTCGGGTCTATACGTCGGCGCCTGGGCCAGCAACGTCGATTTCGGAGAGGACACCGACTCTGATGTTGAGGTCGATGTTTATGCCGGATTCCGTGGCAGCTTTAACGACAATTTGACATTTGATGTCGGTGCCGTTCAGTACACCTACCAGCCGGGCGGTGACGATGTTGATTTCACCGAAACCTACGCTAGCCTCACCTATAAGGCCTTGACCGCCAAGTACTCCTACGCATGGGACTACGGTAACACCGGTAGCGCGGCCTCGTATTTCGAGCTCAACAGCGCCGTGCCCCTGCCCAATGATTTCAGCCTGACGCTGCACGGTGGCTACAGCAGCGGTGAATACTGGACCGAAAACTATCTCGATTACTCCATCGGTATCGCCAAGTCGGTCGGCAACTTTGCACTTTCGCTAAAGTGGGTCGACGCCAGTGACTTGCAGTCTGCGCAGAAAGCGCCGGGCGATGTGTTCACCTCCGATGCGAAGGTGGTGTTCTCGGTTGCCACCACACTGCCTTGGGGTAACTGAGACCTTGGCATAATTACGCAGAGCGCGACTGCGGTTCCGCTTAGGCGGGACCAAAAAAAAGCGCCGGGGCTCGACCCCGGCGCTTTTTTTACGGCTGCGCCTCGCGATTCAGGCTATGACGCGACGACGCAGGCCGAATCCCGCCTCGGCGAGCAAACCGAATGCGCTGTACATGATCATAGTCAACAAATAGCCGGGGAAATATCCGGCGATCGCTGCGGCAAATGCGGCTGGCGTAGCCGCTTCGGGCGACGCTACAAAGAAATACATGCCGATGTTGGCGATGCCGAAGGTCACGGCAGCACTGCCCGCCACGCCCAGCGCCACGCGACCGTAGCCGCCCTCGGCAGCCCAACGGCCAGCAACCCACAAAGCGCCATAGGCCGGGATCAAAAAGAAATAGGCCGGCGAATAGCAGTTGGTCGGCGTACCGAGCGCAAACGCGGCGAGATCGGTAATCCAGGCCAGCGCGAAAAACCCCAGGAACAAACGCAGATCGCGCAACCACAGACCAGCCAGGAAAAACACGGCCCAAGACGCATCGACCGGTCCGCCGTATTCGCCAAAGTGGCCAAGCCGCGTGACCGCCATGATCAGTGCCAGCACTGCTGCCACGACCCAGAAGCGGCGATCTGCCGGCACCAGGCCCCGTCCCATCTGCATCATTTTGTCGTTCATATCTTTGATCTCCGAAAAAACGCTGCTGATCCCCCGTCACCCTCAACGCGGCGCACGCTGTCGCAGCGTCAAGAACACCTCGCGGCCGAGCGCAGGGTACAGGGTCGCCGTCTCGTAGCGTCGATCGAGCGCATTCGCGAGTCGAAGTTGCAACTCGGTACGCGCCGACAGCCGCCACGCCCCCGTCAGCTCGACGACGGCATAGCCGCCGAGACGCCGGGTGTTGGCGAGATCATCATACCTGCGACTGGCGAACTGCACACTTGCACCCACATCGATCTGCTCGCCCGCCCATGAGAGCGCGGTTCGACCCGTCCAGGCCGGACGGCGTGGCAACTCGCGACCGCGATTCGCGCCGCTGCCGCGATCTTCCGCCGAGAGCCACGCGAGGGTCTGCTCGAGACGCCACGAGCCACGCTGCCACTCGACACTGCCCTCGAGCCCCTCGAGACCCGCCTTGGCAATGTTCTGCGGCTTGAACGTGGCGACATCGAAGGCGATCAGATCATCAACTCGAGTTTGGTAAGCACTGAGCGACCAGCGAGCCGAAGCGAGTCGCTGTTTGAAGCCGAATTCGCGGGTCATCGCATGTTCGGGATCGAGCTGCGAATTGCTGAAGCCTGGGTAGTAGAGCTCGTTGAAGCTCGGCGCCTTGAGCGCGCTGCCGAGGCTGGCGTAGGCCTGCACACCGTTCGCAAAGCGCCAACCCCACGCAAAACTGCCGGTCGCGTTGGACGCAAATTGCTCGTTGTCGTCGAGCCTCGCCGCGACCGCGAGGCTCTGCGCGCCCTCTGCCCAAGAGTACTGCGCAAAGGCTGCGCGGTTGTCCCGCGCGGCGCGGTCGTAGCGCACGTCACTCGCCACTCGATCGCGCAACCAATCGGCCCCCAGCATCAACGCGCCACTGCCGCCAAGCTGCAGCTCATTCTGCCAGCTGAAAGAATCGCGCGAGGAATCGAACACGCTGCGAGTGGTCGATCCATTACGGAAACTCGTCGACTCGTCCCAAGAGCGACCGGCCGTGACCGTGCTCCGCCAACCCGCTGCGGGCTCGGCAATCCACTTGATGCCCGCCGCTTGGTTGATCAAATCGGATTGATTGAGAAACGATGAGTCGAAGGCGACGCGAGCATCGGCGCGCTGCGCGTAGGCCTCGACGCTTGCGCCACTTTCAGTACGCACGCCCGCGGCGACATTGATGCTGGTATTGCGATAGGGATCGCGATCAGGTTCCGAAGTAAAGCAACCACCGCCCGGCGGAAAAGGTCGTCCAAGGCAGGAGTTGATGCCGTCGGTCTCGAGATGCGAAACCTTGAGATCGAGCCAAGCGTTGTCATCGCCGAGACCCGTGGCTGCGGCGAGTTGGCGAGTGCCATTCGAACCCGTAGTGGCGCGCAGCGACGTCGCGCCGTTGCCGCCGCGGCGCGTAAAGATTTGCACCACGCCACCCATCGCATCGGCCCCGTAAAGACTGGAGCGCGGCCCGCGAACGATTTCGATTCGCTCCACGGTGTCAAGCGGCAGATCCTGCAGCGCCGGGATGCCGGTCGTGACCGAACCGATGCGCACGCCGTCGATCATCCACAGCACGTGATCGGACTCGCCGCCACGAAGATAGACCGAGGTCGGCTGACCAATGCCGCCCTGCCGCGCGATCGCCACACCTTCCACGGCAACCAGCAATTCATCCAGAGTGCGCGCCTGTGAGCGTTCGATATCTGCACGCTCGATGACGGTCACCGCCGACAGCGTCTCATCAAGTTTTTTGCGCGTGCGATTGGCGGTGATGACGTACAGCTCGTCGTTCGCTTTGCGACTCGAACTCGCGGGGGACGCTGCGGGAGTCACGGCGGGCGCCGCTGCAAGCGCAGCAGAGACTGCCAAAGAAATGATTGTCAGCGGGGCCACGAGGATCGGAACACGGATTTTCATCGATACTCCTTGCGCGCTTCTCACCCGAGCGCGGGTTGGAATCGAGAGGCCGGTCTCCGGACTTGCGAGTGGCGCTGTATGCAGCGCTGGGGCGGTCGCCTTCCCATCTCCACCGTTGCAGTGGAGTCAGTGGCCGAAGATCGCCCTGCCTCGCTTACCGTTGCGGGGGCAGTGCCGGAATCGCGCGCCTTGGCGCACTCACCGACTTCCCGTTTCACCCATGACGCGACCATCGCGCCACGGGCACCTCAAGAACGGCCGGAACACTACGCCCAGCCGCGGGGTAGCGTCAATACGCGGATGACCGCTTGGCGAAACGATTAGAAACGGCGGTCAGGAACTGCAGGACAGCGCCGAGCAACCCGCGCGATGGCGCGCCCACTCGGGTCGTCGCGCCGCAAAAGACTCGCACCCGTCTTGAGCCTCGTAAGGACGACGGATGACCTGCAACAAACGCTGCAGCGGTGCGAGATCGCCAGCGGTTGCCGCATCGATCGCCTGCTGCGCGAGATAATTGCGCGGCAGATACAGCGGGTTCGCGGCTTGCATGCGACGCCTGCGCTCGCCGGCAGCGAGGCCGCAACCCGCACCGCGTTCGCGCCAGCGCAAAAACCACGCCCGCCAACGTGCGCGCTGCGTTTCGTCGAGAGCGGCACCGTCATACAGCGCGGCGGCTACGGGTTGCGGTAGCGATGTCGCCGCGGCGCCGCTGTGCGGCTCCGCGCCCACCACCTGCTCGCCGAGCGCACGAAAGAAGATCGGCATGTCGGTCTCGACGGCTGCCAGCAGCGCGAAAAGCTCATCGATCATGGCTTCGTCACCTTCGCGCCCGAGCGCTTCGAGACCGAGCTTGTCGGCCAGCAGCGCGCGCCAGGTTTCGGTGTAGGTGCTGCGGTAACGCTCCAAACCCTCTTGCAGCCAATCTTTGTCGCCGATCAACGGCAACAAGGCGCCAGCAAGACGCGCAAGGTTCCACATGCCAATTTGCGGCTGATTGCCGTAAGCGTAGCGACGCCCTGCAGCATCGGTCGTGTTCGGGGTCCACGCTGGGTCGTAGCCTTCTAGCCAGCCATAAGGGCCGTAGTCGAGCGTCAGGCCAAGAATCGACATGTTGTCGGTGTTCATCACGCCATGCACGAAACCGACGCGCATCCAGTGCGCAATCATGACCGCCGTACGTCGACAGATCTCGCTGAACCAACGCGCATAGGCGCGCGGTGTACCCCCGGCATATTCCGGGTAATGAGCGGCGATCACATGATCCGCGAGTCGCCGCAGCAGCTCGAGCTCTTCACTCGCCGAGTGGATCTCGAAATTACCGAAGCGGGTGAAACTCGGCGCCACCCGACAAACGATCGCGCCCGGCTCGGCTTGCGCATTGCCGTCATAGAACATGTCGCGTACCACCTCGTCGCCGGTCGCGACCAAAGAAAGCGCGCGGGTGGTCGGTACGCCAAGGTGATGCATGGCCTCACTACAAAGAAATTCGCGCAACGACGAGCGCAGTACGGCACGGCCATCGGCGAAACGCGAATACGGCGTTGGCCCCGCACCCTTGAGTTGCAGTTCCTGGCGCTCGCCGGTCGGCGTGCCGAGCTCACCCAAGGTGATCGCACGACCATCGCCGAGCTGCCCCGCCCAATTGCCAAACTGATGGCCACCGTAGCGAGCGGCGTACGGGCGCATGCCGGGCGCGAGCGCGTTGCCTGCAAGAATATCGACTGCGGGCCCGGTCGCAGCGGGCCGCGCAAGCCCTAACGCTGCGCCGAGATCGTCGGACCAGGCGAGCAATCGCGGCGCCGACACCGGCGTCGGCGTCACGAACGTGTAGGCAGCATCAGCCACGGCGCGCGGCCGGTTGCTGCTGTCGACATCGGCCGGCAGCGCTGCGACGACGCTGGCCTCGAACTCGGCTTGCGCCAGATCAAGATTCATTGATCGATTGTCGATGGCGGACACCCTCGTCGTCCACCTTGGCTTTGGCGAAGTTGGTTACCATGCCATGCATGAGCACGGGCGAACTGCGCATCCAGTCGTTGCATATACATCCGCTAAAGTCCTGTCGCGCCATCGATCTCGATGTGGTGCGCGTCGGCTCGCGCGGATTGGAGCACGATCGGGAATGGATGCTGATCACCGCCGCAGGTCGCTTTGTCACGCAGCGCAGTCACCCGACGCTCGCGTTACTGCGCGCTGCGCCCGATGCTCAAGGCATCACGCTCAGTCATCCGCGAGCGGGCAAACTGCGCATCGAAGCACCGCTGCCGATGAGCACGCAGCCCGACGATTGGCGACGCGTCACCGTCTGGAAGCGCGAGATCGAGGCGATCGATGCGGGCGAGCACGCCGCGCAGTTCGCAAGTGCGCTGATCGGCGAGCCGGCGCGCATCGTCGCCGGCGGCTCGGATCATTTCGCTGATGGCTATCCGCTGCTCGTTTGTACGCAGGCCTCGCTCGACGATCTCAATCGTCGACTGCCCGCAGCACTGCCGATGAGCCGATTTCGCCCGAACATCGTGCTGTCGGGCGCCGAGGCTTGGCAGGAAGACCACATTCGCGAACTGCGTATCGGCAGTCTGCGCCTCAAACTGGTGAAGCCCTGCACGCGTTGCGTGATGACGCGGATCGACCAAGCGACCGGTCAGCGGGGACTCGACCCGTTGCCGGTGCTGCACGAATTTCGTTTCGACGAAAACCTGCGTGGCGTCACTTTTGGTCAGAACGCACGGGTCGCGACCGGCGCCGGGAGCCTGCTACGCATCGGCGATAGCGTGACAATCGAGTTGCGGAATTAGGCGGCTGCGCTCGACAGCGGTACGCGCGAGGTGACTTGGCCGCGAAAGTCGAGCCAAGCGTGGTTCGTGAAGTCGTACAACTTACAGCGACGCACGCAATCTCGGTAGCTCTGCCAGGTCATGCGATAGGCCTGGAACTGATCGTTGAAACGCTCAGTCAGCACCGCCTGCGCCCGACGCAACGAATACATGGGAATACGCGGATTCAGATGGTGCGCGTTGTGCTCCATGATGTTGTGCATCAAACGATCGATGCCGAACGGAAACCCCACCTGCACGGTCGCCGTGAGGTAGGCACGGTAACGCTGCCACTCGTGACGTTTCTGGAACCAGGCGATCGCCGGGTGCGTGTGATGCACGAACACCACGAAACCCATGATGGTGTTCCAGAGCGCAAAGGGCACGACGATGCCGAGTGCCAGCAGCACCCAGACGTTCTGCTCGGTTTCGATGGCCACCGCCACCACGAGCGTGATCCAGAGGGCCATGGTCACGGTCACGAGCGCGCTGTCCCAATGATATTTGGCCCGACTCGCACCGATCTGCTTGCGGGTCGCAAAGTAAAGCTTCTTCCACCACAGTTCGAGGAAGTAATACAGACCCCAACCCGCGCCACTGCGATAGACCCGTTCGAGCAGACGACGATAACGCGGCAGCGCATCGAACTCTTCTTTGGAGAACGGCGCCCAGACCTGATCGCGACCCTTCAAATTATTAAAGCCGTGATGGGCCACATTGTGTCCGACATCCCAAAGACTGAAGGCGGTCATCGACGGCAGGAAGGCAATCCGACCAAAAATATGGTTGAGCACGTCGCTCTTGAAGAACGAACCGTGACAGGCGTCATGCCCGATCAAGAACAGACGGACGATCGCCGCGGTGATCAGCACCGAACCCAGAAATTTTAGCCAGATAGCGGATTCGATGAGCACCAGCGCAAGACCGCCAGCGAACAGCGAAAGATCGATCGCGAGAGCCATGAAGGGCCGCAGGAAGCCGGCGTTTTCGAAGGCGAGCAACAGCGCCTTGCGACTGGCTGGGGTGGCCTCGGTCGGATTTGCGGGATTCGACATCGTCAACCTGTCTGTACAAAAGATGCAGCATTGTACCCGGCTGCATAATAATTGGGCATGACAATATTGGGCATGACATTCGCTTCCCCTGCCCTGCGCGCCGAAACCACCGACGTCGAAGCGCTCTTGCCCACCTTGACGGCCGACGAGCGCGCCTCGGCACTGCACACCGGACGAGCGCTGGTACACGGCGCACGGCGGCGTGCCGACGAGCGGCCCTACCTCGACGCCTTCCTGCAGGAATTCGGACTCTCCAATCAGGAGGGCATCGCACTCATGTGCCTGGCCGAAGCGCTGTTGCGCGTTCCCGATGACGATACGGCCGATCGCTTGATCGCCGAAAAAATCGCCAGTGGCCATTGGGATGCCCATGCGGGTCGGTCGGCCTCGCTGTTCGTCAACGCCTCCACTTGGGGCTTGATGCTTACCGGCAAATTGGTGGAGCTGCCACGCGACCTCACCACCGACGCCGGCGGCTGGCTGCGCGGTCTCAGCCAGCGCGTCACCGAGCCGATCGTACGCAACGCTTTACACCGCGCGATGCAAATCATCGGTGGCGAATTCGTGGTCGGCCGCAGCATCGATGAAGCCCTCGAACGCTGCACTCGCGAAGCCTCACTCGCGCTCTGCTCCTTCGACATGCTGGGTGAAGGCGCGCGCACCGATGCCGACGCCGCGCGCTATACCGACGCCTATGCGCAGGCCATCGAGACCATTGCCCGCGCGGTCAAAGATCAAGCTTCGCTGCATGCCCGGCACACCATCTCGATCAAGCTTTCGGCGCTCGACCCCCGCTACTCGCTGCTGCAGCGCGAGCGCACGCTGCAGCGGCTACTGCCGCGTGTCATCGACTTGTCAAGGCTCGCCGCCGCGAAAGGACTCGGCCTCACCATCGATGCCGAGGAGCAAGATCGTCTCGAACTCTCGCTGGAACTGATCGAGGCACTGGCCAAAGATTCCGCGACCCGCGACTGGCCGGGGCTCGGCCTCGCGGTGCAGGCCTATGGTCGTCGCGCCCCCGCGGTGATCGAGCACCTGACGGCGATGACGAGCGCGCTGCGGCGCCCGCTCGCAGTGCGGCTGGTCAAAGGCGCCTATTGGGACAGCGAAATCAAACGCGCGCAGGAGAAGGGCCTGCAGGAATATCCGGTCTACACCCGCAAGGCCTCGACGGACCTCGCCTATCTCGCTTGCGCGCGCCAATTGTTCGCTGCCGCGCCGCTGATCTATCCGCAATTCGCAACCCATAACGCGCACACCATCGGCGCCATTCTGGCATTGCGGGTGGCATCGGCAGAGCCGCCGGCACTCGAATTCCAGCGCCTGCACGGCATGGGCACCCTGCTTTACGACGAGGCGCGGCGACAGATCAAAGATTTTCCGCGCGTCCGCGTCTACGCGCCGGTGGGCCCGCACGCCGACCTGCTCGCCTATTTGGTCAGGCGCCTGCTCGAAAACGGCGCGAACACCTCCTTCGTGAACCGGTTCATGGACGAACGAGTCGCCGTCGAGGAAATCGTCGCCGACCCGGTTACCGAGGTCGAACGGCGACTGCGCGAAGACACCCTCGCCCATCGCGGCATTCCGCTGCCCCGGGATTTGTTCGCCGCGGCGCGACGCAATTCAGCCGGACTCGACTTGGGTCGGCACGAGACCCTCGACGCTTGGCAAAACGCGTTGCGGCAATATTCGCGGCTGCAACTTGCCACGGAGCCCGCGCCGGAATTCGTCAATGCCGTCGCCGTCACCGCGGCGTTCGCCAGCGCAGAGACGGCCGCTCGTGAGTGGCGCCGACTACCGGTCGAAGCCCGCGCCAAGTGCCTTGAGCGCGCGGCCGATCTGCTCGAAGCGCAGCGCGATCAACTGATGGCCCTGCTCGTCCACGAAGCCGGGAAAACCTTGGCCGACGCGCTGGCTGAGGTACGCGAAGCTGCGGATTTCTGTCGCTACTATGCCGCCGAAGCGCGGCAACTGCAGGGCGCGGCGCGGCGTCTGACCGGTCCCACCGGCGAAACCAATGAATTGCGCCTCGAGGCGCGCGGGGTCTTCGCCTGCATCAGTCCGTGGAATTTCCCGCTGGCAATTTTTACTGGACAAGTCGTGGCCGCGCTCGTGACCGGTAACGGTGTGCTCGCCAAGCCTGCAGAAACCACGCCGCGGATCGCACTCGCCTGCGCCGAACTTTTGTACGAGACCGGAGTACCGCGGGACCTTCTGCAGGTGCTGCCGATGCTCGGTCGCGAATTCGGCGAGACGGCCCTCGTCGCGCCAACTCTGGCCGGCGTGGTGTTCACCGGGTCGACCGCTACCGCACGCTGGCTCAATCAACGTCTCGCCGAACGCGACGGCGCGATCCTGCCGTTGATCGCTGAAACCGGCGGCATCAACGCCATGATCGTCGACTCGACTGCGCTGCCCGAGCAAGTGGTCGACGATGTCATCCAATCGGCGTTTGGCAGCGCAGGCCAACGTTGCTCGGCGCTGCGCTTGCTCTGCCTGCAAGAAGACATTGCCGATCGCGTAATCGAAATGCTGAGCGGTGCCATGGAAGCGCTCGTGGTCGGCGATCCTGCCGAACTGCGTACCGATGTGGGCCCGGTGATCACTGCTGCGGCTGCCGATGGCTTGCGTGCGCATATCAAAGAAATGACGCGTCGCGGGCGGCTTTTGCAGAGCGGCCCCGCCGCGGCAGCCACTGCGGGCATCGACCCGGTACGCTTCGTGTCGCCGCAACTGATCGAAATCAAATCGGCGCGCGACCTCGATCGCGAGGCCTTCGGCCCGATCTTGCATGTGTTGCGCTACGCCGCGCGCGACCTGCCGCAGGTGCTTGCTGACCTGCGCGCCAACGGCTACGGACTGACCCTCGGCATACAAACTCGACTCGAGGGTACCCGCGAGATCGTTTACAGCGAATCGAACGCCGGCAATGTGTACGTCAATCGCAACATGATCGGCGCCGTGGTCGGCGTGCAACCCTTTGGTGGCAGCGGACTGTCGGGGACGGGGCCGAAAGCCGGTGGCCCGCACTACCTCGCGCGCTTCGTCACCGAGCGCACGCTGACCATCAACACCACCGCCACCGGTGGCAATACGGCGTTGCTCAGCCTCGAGTAGTGCTCACTCACGGCAACTGGCGTGTACGCCGACCGCGGTGACTCAACGCTGCCACGGCGGCGGCTCACCTTGACCGTGCGCCAACTTTTCGGCTGCCGCGACGAACTTTTCGCGGGGTATTCGCCCGCTATCGGCCAGCGCCTGCATGGCGGCGAGCGCAATGCTCGCCCGATCCACTTCGAAGAAATCGCGCAAAGCGACCCGCGTGTCGCTGCGGCCGAAGCCGTCGGTACCCAAGGCCACGTAACGCCGACCGGGCAGATAGGCGGCGAGCATCAAGGGTACGGCGCGCACATAGTCGGAAGCCGCAACGATGGGCGCATCGCCTTGCAGGCAGGTCTCGAGATAGTTCGCAGCCGCTGCCGTCGATGGCGAGAGTCGATTGGCGCGCTCGGTTGCCGCCGCCTCGCGCGCGAGCTCGCTGAAGCTGGTCACACTCCAGACATCGCTGGCAATGCCGAAATCGTCGCGAAGAATAGCTGCCGCGGCGAGCGCCTCGCGAAGGATCGCCCCCGCCCCGAGCAGGCGCACGCAGGGTTGCTGTAGCGCCTCGGTCCCGCCGAAACTCGCATGGCGATACATGCCGCGGATCACCCCCGCACGCGCCTCATCGGGAAGCGAGGGCTGGGCGTAGTTCTCGTTCATGACCGTGAGGTAGTAGAACTCATCGCAACCCTCTTCGACCATGCGACGGGCGCCGTGGTCAAAGATTACGGCGAGCTCGCCGGCGAAGGCGGGATCGTAAGCTCGGCAGTTCGGGATGGTCGCCGCCACCAGGTGACTGGAGCCGTCCTGGTGCTGCAGACCCTCGCCGCCCAAGGTGGTTCGACCGGCCGTGGCGCCGAGCAGAAATCCGCGCGCACGCTGATCGGCAGCGGCCCAGATGAGATCACCCACCCGTTGAAAACCAAATATCGAGTAGTAGATGTAGACCGGCAGCAAGGTCACGCCGTGCGCGCTGTAGGCGGTCGCCGCAGCGACCCACGAGGAGAGTGCACCGGCTTCGGTAATGCCCTCTTCGAGCAACTGACCGTCACGGCTCTCGCGATAAGAGAGCAAGGAACCCGCATCCTCGGGCTCATACAACTGACCGAGCGGCGAATAGATACCGATCTGCCGAAACAGCGCCGCCATGCCAAAGGTGCGCGCTTCGTCGGCAACGATGGGCACCAAGCGCGGCCCCAGTGCCTTGTCGCGCAGCAAATTGCCGATGAGTCGCACCACGGCCATGGTGGTGGACATTTCTTTGCCCTCGGCTGCGAGCGCAAAAGCCGCATAAGCATCGAGCGACGGTACGGCAACAGGCGATGCGCTAAGCCGACGTTGCGGCAAGGGGCCGCCGAGCGCCTGGCGCCGCTCGCGCAGATAGCGCATCTCGACGCTGTCTTCCGCGGGCTTGTAGAAACGCAGCGCGGCGACATCCTCATCGCTGAGCGGCAAATTGAAGCGATTGCGAAATTCGAGCAGCGCCTCGACATCGAGCTTTTTTTCTTGATGCGCAGTCATGCGCGATTCGCCGGCGCGGCCCATACCGTAGCCTTTTTTGGTCTTGGCGAGGATCACCGTGGGTTGACCGCGGTGCGCCGCCGCAGCCGCGAAGGCGGCATAGAGCTTGCGGAAATCATGACCGCCGCGCTTGAGGCCATCGATCTCGGCGAGCGACATGTGTGCGACGAGGGCGCGCAGCTCGGGATCGAGTGCAAAGAAATATTCCTGGTTGTAGGCGCCATCGTTGGCGCCCAAGGTTTGGTATTGCCCGTCGACCGTCTTCGAAAACGCGCGCAGCAAGGCATGATTGCGATCGCGGGCGAACAGTGCATCCCAGTCGGAGCCCCAGAGCACCTTGATGACATACCAGCCCGCACCGGTAAAGAGCGCTTCGAGTTCCTGAATAATCTGCCCATTGCCGCGGACCGGGCCGTCGAGCCGTTGCAAATTGCAGTTGATGACGAAGGTGAGATTATCCAGCCGTTCACGGGCCGCGAGCGTCAGCGCCCCGATGGACTCGGGTTCGTCCATCTCGCCATCGCCAAAGATTCCCCACACTCTGCGCTCGGCTGTCGGCGCAAGCCCACGGTGCTCGAGATAACGCAGGAAGCGCGCCTGATAAATGGCGTTGATGGGACCGATCCCCATGGAACCCGTCGGGAACTGCCAAAAGTCGGGCATCAGCCAAGGATGCGGATAAGAACAGAGACCGTTGCCACTCACCTCTTGGCGGTAACGGGCGAGCGTGTCTTCACTCAGACGACCCTCGAGAAACGCCCGCGCATACACGCCAGGTGCCGAGTGCGGTTGAAAGAACACGAGGTCGCCGCCGCCCGAGGACTCGGGACCGCGGAAAAAATGCTGCAATCCTGTCTCAAAGATTTCTGCAGCCGAGGCGTAGGTGGCGACATGCCCACCCAATTCGCCGTAGGCCTTGTTGGCCCGCACGACCATGGCGAGCGCGTTCCACCGCATGATCGCCGTGAGCCGCTCCTCTAGCGCGACATCGCCGGGGTGCACGGCCTGATCGCCGAGCGGAATCGTGTTTTGGTACGCCGAGTAGGGCATGACATGGGCCACCACACCCAACTGCTGCGCCTGCTGCTCAAGCTGGGTGAGCAGAAACAGACCCCGTTCACGCCCGCCCGTGGCCACTGCCGCCCGCAGCGCCTCGAGCCACTCGGCGGTTTCTTCAGGATCGATGTCGTGCCGCAGATTCATAGACTTGGTCTGGCGAGGCCGAGTCGAGCATTAGTGCCCAGAGTGTGAGCCCGGCTTGCGTACTGTCACCGTTGCTTCGCCAGACGAGGCGCGCGGCATCGAACCCTTACCCGGGCGACCGCCCTGCAGCGCTTCAGGCAGCGGACCCGTGTATTCATAGGCGACCGTGCCCGGTGGGTGCTGATACCAACCTGGATCCCGGTAGTCGCCCGGTTTCTGGTTGCGGCGTACCTTGAGCACCGAAAACATGCCGCCCATGCCGACCGCGCCGAACGGCCCCTCGCCCGTCATCATCGGCAAGGTATTCTCGGGTAGCGGCATACGCATGGTCGACATCTCATCCATGCCGCGCTCGCCCATCGCCATGTAACCGGGCACGAGATCGCTGATTTTTTGCGCGAGATCGTCTTGCGGCACACCGATCATCGTCGGCACTTCATGACCCATGGCGTTCATGGTGTGATGACTCTTGTGACAATGAAACGCCCAGTCACCCTCCTCGTCAGCGAGGAACTCGATTTGCCGCATCTGGCCCACGGCGATGTCGGTGGTGACTTCGTACTGCCGCGTACTGCGCGGCGTCGGCCCGCCATCGGCACCGGTGATCAAAAATTCGTGACCGTGCAGGTGGATCGGGTGATTGGTCATCGTCAGATTGCCGATGCGGATGCGTACCTTGTCGTTCTTGCGCACCACCAGCGGATCGATGCCCGGAAAAACACGACTATTCCAACTCCAAATATTGAAATCGAGCATGGTCATGATCTTCGGGGTGTAGCTGCCCGGATCGATGTCATAGGCATTGAGCAGAAAACAGAAGTCGCGATCGACGGCATCGATCAGCGGGTTCTGCTCGCGCGGATGCGTCACCCAGAAACCCATCATGCCCATCGCCATCTGCACCATGTCATCGGCATGCGGGTGATACATGAACGTACCCGGTCGGCGCGCCGTGAATTCATAGACGTAGGTCTTGCCTAGCGGGATCGGCGGCTGATTTAGACCCGTGACCCCGTCCATGCCATTGGGCAGTC
>VGUP01000058.1 GCA_016874175.1 Gammaproteobacteria bacterium
TGGTAGTCCCCGAGGGTACCAAAGTGCGCATGCTACTCACGGCTAATGATGTCATTCATGCGTGGTGGGTCCCAGCCTTCGGTATGAAGAAAGACGCCATCCCGGGTAACATCAATGAATTATGGTTCAAGGTCGAAAAAGGAAAGACTGGCACTTATCGCGGTCAATGCGCTGAGCTTTGCGGCCGTGATCACGGCTTTATGCCCGTAGTCGTCAAGGTGGTCACCAAAGACGAGTACAAGGCATGGCTCGCTCAACAAAAGACCGCTGCCAATGCTGCCGCCGCTGAGCCGACGGCCGAGCCCGCCGTCGATGCCGTGTCTACGATTGCTGCCTTACCGGCGGCACCCCAGGGCTAAGCCAGCAGGGTGAATCCGCGTCTTGCCCTCCTTATGTTAAAAAATCAGCTAGAGAGAAGAGAATAGAGATCATGACCAACACCGTAACGCACAAGCATGTGCACGACGATCAAGACCACAAGACGCACGGCCTAAAGCGATGGTTTTACGCTACCAACCATAAAGACATCGGCACGATGTACTTAGTCTTCGCCTGCGTGTTGTTCTTTTTAGGCGGTGCCATGGCTCTCGTGATTCGAGCCGAACTCTTTCAGCCCGGCTTGCAGTTCGTCGACCCAGGCTTCTATAACTCAATGACGACCATGCATGCGCTGCTGATGATCTTTGGCGCTGTCATGCCCGCTTGGACCGGTCTCGCTAATTGGATGGTGCCGATGCAAGTCGGCGCGCCTGATATGGCTCTGCCCCGCCTCAATAATTTCAGCTTCTGGTTGCTGCCATTCGCGTTCACGTTGCTGTTGCTGACTCTGTTTGTTCCAGGCGGAGCTCCCGCCGGTGGCTGGACTTTGTACCCCCCGCTCTCGCTGCAGGCCGGTGACAGCTTCCCACTCACCATCTTCTCAATTCACTTGATGGGCATTTCTTCGATCCTCGCCGCCATCAACGTGATCGTGACCATCCTCAACATGCGTGCGCCGGGCCTCGGCCTACTCAACATGCCGCTCTTTTGCTGGACCTGGCTGATCACAGCCTACCTGCTGATCGCAGTGATGCCGGTGCTCGCTGGCGCCGTGACCATGCTGCTCACCGACCATTTCTTTGGTACCGCCTTCTTCACGGCATCGGGTGGTGGGGACCCTGTGATGTTTCAGCATCTCTTCTGGTTCTTTGGACATCCCGAAGTCTACATCCTCATACTGCCTGCGTTCGGCGTGATCTCGGAAATCATCCCGACCTTCTCACGCAAGCCGCTGTTCGGCTACCAATCGATGGTCTACGCCACGGCTTCCATCGCCTTCCTATCGTTCATCGTCTGGGCGCACCACATGTTCACTGTGGGTATGCCGCTTGCGGGTCAGTTGTTCTTCATGCTTTCGACGATGCTGATCGCCGTGCCTACAGGCGTAAAGGTCTTTAACTGGTGCGCTACGATGTGGAAAGGCTCGATTAGCTTCGAAACGCCGATGCTGTTTGCGGTCGCCTTCCTTTTCCTGTTCACTATGGGTGGCCTTTCCGGCCTGATGCTCGCGATCGTGCCGGCCGACTTTCAATACCACGACAGCTATTTCGTCGTTGCGCACTTTCACTATGTGCTCGTACCGGGTGCCGTATTCGCGATCATGGCAGGCGTGTACTACTGGTTGCCGAAGTGGACGGGTCGTATGTACAACGAGAAGGTCGGCAAGCTCCACTTCTGGTTGTCGGCTATCGGTGTGAATGTGCTGTTCTTCCCGCAGCACTTCCTCGGCCTCGCCGGTATGCCGCGCCGTATTCCTGACTACTCCACGCAGTTCGCCGACTGGAATTCGGTGTCTTCAGTCGGTGCTTTCATCTTTGGCTTCTCACAGTTGCTATTCGTGTACGTCATCTGGAGCGCCGTACGCTCGGGTGAAAAGGCAGCAGTCCGTCCTTGGGAAAGCGCGCGGGGTCTTGAGTGGGAGCTGCCGACCCCGGCGCCATACCACAGCTGGGAAACGCCGCCCTCGCAGGGCGTGATCGCCAAAGGCTCGATGCGCTGAGCATCGAGTCGCGGAAGCCACACGCATGGATCCAAACGCCACCGATGCTGAGCGCACGCGACGTGTCAAACGCTCGGCAATCGTGCTCGGCCTCGTGGCCTTCGCGTTTTATGCGGCATTTATTTTGATGTCGGTACTCGGATTGCGACAGTGAACGAGCGGGCGGACAGCAATCGACGTCTGACGCTGCGGCTGCTCGGTTTCGCCGCAGGCGCGTTCGCTTTCGGCTTTGCCCTGGTGCCGCTCTACGATGTGCTTTGCGACATCACCGGCGTCGGCAACCCCAAAGATTTGCTGCGGGCTTCGACCGTGCAGGCCGTCGAACACGATGACTCTCGTCTCGTGACCGTCGAATTCTTGGCCGATCTGCCGTCGGTGGGTAGCTGGGAATTTCGCCCCGTCGTCACCGAAATAAAGGTGCATCCAGGTCGGCTGTACGAAGTCGACTACTTCGCGCACAACCTGACGGGTCGCGATACGGTAGCGCAGGCAGTGCCGAACATCGCCCCGAGCAAAGCGACGGGCTACTTTCGCAAGACCGAGTGTTTCTGCTTCGTGCCGCAAAAGTTCGCCAAGGGCGAACAGCGCGTCATGCCAGTACGTTTCGTGGTCGATCCGAACCTGCCGAAGAGTCTCGATCGACTCACGCTTTCCTACGTTTTCTACGACAACTCGACGCGGGTCGCCGCGCTGAAGGACTAAGACCATGGCCAACGCCCACGCCTCCGAACACGCCGCCGACAAATACTACGTACCGCACTCGAGCCCATGGCCAATCTACGGGTCGGTCACCTTGTTCGTGTTCATGATCGGCCTCTGCGGCTGGCTCAACGAATGGTACGGACCTTGGGTGTTCTCCGTCGGCGTGCTGATGCTGGTCGGTCTGTTCGTCGGTTGGTTCGCGGTAGTCATCGGCGAACACCAGCGCGGCATCTACAACATGCAGGTCGACAAGTCGTTCCGCATGGGAATGATGTGGTTCATCTTCTCGGAAGTGATGTTCTTCGCGGCTTTCTTTGGTGCGCTCTTTTACGCACGACAACTGTCGGTGCCCTGGAGCGGTGGCGAGGGCGTGAAGATCTTCAACAAATTGCTGTTGTTCCCGGAATACAGCGCGACCTGGCCCACCAACGGGCCGGCGGCACTCGGCCCACGCGTAGATGGCAGCTTCGAAGTCATTCCGGCCTTCGGCGTGCCGGCGATCAACACCGCAATCCTGCTGCTCTCTGGCGTGACCATCACCATTGCGCATCACGCACTCAAAGAAAGCAACCGCCGCATCCTCAATATTTTCCTTGCAGCGACCTTCCTGCTCGGCTTCCTGTTCGTCGGTCTGCAGGCTGAGGAATACATCCTCGCCTACACCGAACTCGGCCTCACGCTCTCGACCGGTATCTACGGCTCGACGTTTTTCATGTTGACCGGCTTCCACGGCGTACATGTGACGCTGGGTGCGATCATGCTGCTCGTGATCTGGTTCCGTACCATGAAGGGCCATTTCACGCCGCAACGCCACTTCGGTTTCGAAGCCGTCGCCTGGTACTGGCACTTCGTCGACGTGGTGTGGCTCGGACTCTTCGTCTTCGTCTACTGGGTCTGAGACGTTTTAAGCGGCGATTTTTTCAGCGCCCCGAGCCAAGTGGCTGAATAAGGCCGGCGGCCCAGGCCGCCATCAGCGCGAGAAAAAGGCCCGCAGAAAGCGCGACGCGCAACGTCAGCGCACGGACCATTTTCTTCGAGTCGCCTTTGTCCGTCATGAGATGGAACAAGGCTGACCCGAGGCTGAACACGATGCCGAGCATCACCAGGCCGACAATGATTCTGAAGATTTCCACAGCCCTTAGTATAGAGCCGTGCCGCTTCAAATCACCTTAGGTCGCAGGGTTTTTTGCCCATCTTGGCTGATGACCGGCATCACCGTGGTGCTGCTGGTGCTGTTCATCAGTTTGGGTCGCTGGCAGTGGGGTCGGGCCGAATTCAAGCAGCAACTTGCCGATGACTTTGCGCGCAATGCGGCGGTGGTGAGCGAGCTTGGTTCGCGGCGCGCGAGCGAATTGCCGCGATTCGCGAAGGTCGAGGTCAGCGGCGAATGGGACGGTGCACGACAATTTTTGCTCGACAATCGCACGCGCGACGGTCGCGCCGGTTACGAGGTGCTGACACCGCTGCGTCTTGCCGATGGCCGCTGGCTGCTGGTGAATCGGGGTTGGGTGCCTTTCGGCGGCTATCGAGATCGCCTGCCCGAGGTGCGTCTCGCCACTGCCAAGGTCACGATTCGCGGTCTGCTCGACGATCTGCCGCAGGCGGGTTTGGCCGGCGGTCGCGCGGCGCCCTCGACCTCGGGCAGTTGGCCGCGGGTGACGGCTTATCCGCGGCTGGCGGAACTTGCGCAAGCGCTGTCGGTCGACTCGAGGCGCCTCGAATCGCGAGTGCTGCTGCTCGATGATCAGGCTGTTGCAGGTTATCAGCGTGGCTGGAAACCCTTCGTCAAAGGCCCGGAGCAAAACTGGTCCTACGCAATCCAGTGGTGGAGTTTCGCGGTTCTGCTGCTGGTGCTGTACGTGGTGATGAACTTGAAGAAGCGGAGTGACGCATGACGATGGCTGTAAACGACAAGCCCACGCAAGCACAGGGACGAGGCGCCTTGATCGGTCTCGCGGCGCTTTTCTTCATTCCGCTGCTGGGCGCCTTCTGGCTTTATTACGCTGGCGGTTGGCGCCCCGCGGGCAGTACCAACCACGGTGAGCTGATCACCCCCGCAAGATCGCTGCCGGTCGCCGCGTTTTCATTGACCGACGGCAGTGCCGCCTCGGCCGACCTGCTGCGCGGCAAGTGGACGCTCGTCTATATCGGCGATGGGCGTTGCGATGAGCCCTGCCGCAAGGCGTTATGGACCATGCGTCAAACGCGGTTGCTGCTCGCCGAAGACATGGACCGTGTCCAGCGCGTATTCGTCGCGGAGAATAACTGCTGCGATCGTGACTTCCTTGCCAAGGAGCATCCTGGACTTGCCGCCATCACCCCCGCCGACAATTCGGCGCGTGCCTGGCTCGCGAAGTTCCCGCAAACCACGTCCGCCAAAGAATTCATTTTCGTGGTCGATCCGCTCGGCAACCTGATGATGCGCTTCGATGTCACGCAAAACCCCAAGGGCTTGCTGCTGGATCTCGAAAAGCTGCTCAAGCTCTCACACATAGGCTGATTCTTTATGTCACAGTCGACGATTCCTTCCGGGGCCGTGGCCCTGCGCCGCCTCGCGCTCATCGGCATGCTGCTCTGCCTCGTGGTGGTGGTGCTCGGTGCATGGGTGCGTTTGACCGATGCGGGACTAGGCTGCCCCGACTGGCCGGGCTGCTACGGTCATGTCACACCGGCCGGCGCAGAACGTACCGAAGGCAAAATCGAATCGTATTCGCCGGGTTGGGAATATGACTCCGGCAAAGCCTGGCGTGAAATGATCCACCGCTATGCAGCGACAACGCTCGGTTTCGTGATCGTATTGATTGCTGCCATCGCCATTGCCCATCGCCGTGAGCGACCCGTCAGTCTGCCCTTCGCTTTATCTTTGCTGACGGTGGTTTTGCTGCAAGGGGCGCTCGGGGCGTTCACGGTCTGGTGGTTGGTGAAACCTTTGGTCGTGGTGCTGCACCTGGTCGGCGGCCTGACCACCTTGAGTCTGCTGACTTGGCTGTGGCTCAGCATGCGGCGCGTCAGTCGTGTAGTCGTGCCGGCAGCGGGCGCAACAAAAATTTCGGCGCTCGATGGCGCGCGCAAGGCGGCGGTCGCGGCCACCGCCATCGTCGCTTGCCAGATCATGCTCGGCGGCTGGACCAGCAGCAATTACGCCGCGGTCGCCTGCCCGGATCTGCCGAAGTGTCAAAATCATTGGTGGCCCGAGGGCATGGATTTCGATGAGGCGTTCGTGCTTTGGCGCGGCCTCGACATCAACTACACCGGCGGTGTGCTCGAGCACCCGGCCCGCGTGGCCATCCACTTCACGCACCGTCTCGGTGCGCTCATCGCCACGCTCGCCGTGCTGCTCGCCGGTTGGTTCACCATTCGCAACGCGCCGACAACGCTGGTGCGCCGCGGCGGACAATGGGCCATTGCCGCGCTCGGACTGCAATTGCTGATCGCAGTATTCATGATCCTCGAAGCTTTCCCGCTCGCTCTTGCCGCCGGGCATAACGCGGGCGCAGCAATTTTGCTGATGGCGCTGCTGCTGCTCAACAAACGACTGCGCGAGGCCTGAACATGGCAACCCCCGCAAGCGCCGTCCAGACACGGCCGCAATGGAAGCTCTATCTCGAGCTCACCAAACCCAAAGTCGTCGCACTGATCGTCTTCACCGCCATCGTCGGCACCTTGCTCGCAAGTCCGGGCATGCCGCCGCTCGCGGCGCTCATCTGGGGAAACTTGGGGATCGCGCTTGCAGCAGGTTGCGCCGCCGCCATCAACCACGTCCTCGATCGCAAGATCGACGAACAAATGTCGCGCACTCGCAGTCGTCCACTGCCAACGGGCGGCCTTGATGCACCGCGCGCCTTGGCGTTCGCGGGTTTGCTCGGCGTGCTGTCGATGCTAATTCTTTGGTTGCTCGTGAACCCACTCACCGCAGTGCTCACCTTTGCGTCGCTGATCGGCTACGCGGTGATTTACACCGTGTTCTTGAAGCGCGCGACCTCGCAGAACATCGTGATCGGCGGTGCCGCGGGTGCTGCACCGCCCATCCTCGGCTGGGCTGCAGTCACCAACTCCATCGAACCCAATGCCTTGCTGCTGTTCCTGATCATCTTCATCTGGACGCCGCCGCATTTCTGGGCGCTGGCGATTGCCCGCAAAGACGAATATGCGCGGGCCGGCATTCCGATGCTCCCAGTCACCCACGGTGTGCCTTACACCCGCCTGCAGGTATTGCTCTACACGGTGTTGCTGGTCGTCATGTCGCTACTGCCTTGGGTAACTCACATGAGTGGCCTGATCTATTTGGTCGCTGCCCTCGTACTCAACGGTCGGTTTCTGTACTACGCATTGGCGCTCAAACTGACCGATCGCAGCGAACTGCCGATGAAGGTCTTCCGCTTCTCGATTTCTTATTTGATGTGGATTTTCGTGGCGCTATTGGTCGATCACTACCTACCGACCACGCAGTTACCCGGCTGATTCAACCTGCAGCAAAGAAACGATCGCCGACGAACGGATTGCTGCGTCGCTCTTCGCCGAACGTCGAAGTGGGGCCATGCCCCGGCAGAAAGGTGACGTCGTCCCCGAGCGGAAAGAGCTTGCCGCGGATCGACTGCAGCAACTCGGCGTGATTGCCGCGCGGAAAATCGGTGCGCCCAATCGAGCCTGCGAAGATGACATCGCCGACGATCGCGAAACGCGAGTCACGCTTAAAGAACACCACATGTCCGGGCGTGTGACCCGGGCAGTGCAAGACCTCAAACTCGACTTGCCCTACAGTCACTCGATCGCCCTGCACCAGCCACCGATCAGGAGTGAAACGCTCCGCCGGCGGAAAGCCGAACATCTTGGCCTGTGCAGGCATTTGCTCGATCCAGAACAAATCGCCCTGATGCGGTCCCTCGATCGGCAGCGTGTGCCGCCGCGCGAGTTCCGCCGTCGCACCGGCGTGGTCCAAATGCGCATGGGTGATGAGGATTTTTTCGAGCGTCAACCCCTGCTGCGCCACTACTGCAAGCACCCGCTCGAGGTCACCACCTGGATCAATGATTGCGGCATGACGGGTCTGCTCGCACCAGACGATGGAGCAGTTCTGCTGGAACGCAGTGACCGGAACGACCTGCAGCTTCATGTCGAAACACTCAGACCGTGATCGCCAGACCACGATAGATACGGGCCCGGTAGCGGCTCTCCTGCGCTTCGACGATCGGGGCCGCAGCGAGCAGCACGGCGTGGGCGTAGCGCTGGTACTCCTCCGCCTGTTCAGCGGCATCGCGCGGCTCTTCGCTGCGCATGCGTCGCGTAAGGTTGACTTGGTTCACCGGCACTGCCGTCGGCAGTCGCTCGTTTTCGACACCGAGTGTGGCGGTAAAGGCGTGCAGCGTCGTCTTGACGAAGTTCGCCATCGCAAATTGCGCGAACGTACCGCCCACGGGCACATCGGGCGAGGTGAGGATGAGTCGGGCACCCTTGAACAACGACACTTTGCGCGCCACTCGAAAGTGGTGCGTGAGATTGGTTTCGATGAGTGCCGAAAATTCGCTGGCGTCGAGGTGATCTTTGCCGCCGACACCGAATAGCGCGCGCGGAATCCCGGCGAATGGCGTGGATATCACCGCCGCGGGAACTCCGCCGCTGGCAAACGCGGCGTCCATACCGGCTTCGAGATCATCACCCACCGTAAGATACGACACACGGTCGTGACCGAGCGCGCGGCCCATGATTTTGCGGATCTCTTGTCCGGCAGCATCGGTTCGCGTCAGCATGATGATGCTGCCTACGTGCCCTTCGGCAAGAAAAAGTTTGGCCACTGCCGCTAATGGTTCGGCCATGTGTTCGCCAATCAGCCAAATATTTTCCCCTTCCATGCGACGTACGCGCTCGGGCTTGGCACGACCGAACAATTCGCGTTCGGTAATCGTGCGTTCCTGCTGCAGACCACCGGAAGGTTCGAAGGTTTCACCGGAGATGGCACGATCCGCCATGAAGAATACCGTCGCCAGAGCAACGTCGACTTCCGTCGGCATGCGATGCAAGTGCAGCATGCCGATGACACCCGAGCGGATTTTCTCCGCCTCGGCATCGATACGCGCTGGATCGATGAACGGTTCCGGTGGCTGCGGCAAATCGAGGACCCATTCCTCTGCGCGTTCTTGCAGCGCAGCGTCAGGCAGCAGGCAACTATTGCGTAACCGTGCCACCAACCGCATGGCCATCGACCGCGTCATCAAAAAATGCAGCGAAGAATGAGTCGGCTCTTCGGTACCGTGCAAATCGGCACGCAACTTCATACACAGGTCACGCAAGGCGGAGGGTACCTCAGCCGCTTGCAGCAAACCGATGTCATTACCGCGTAGCGCATCGAGCACCGAATCGACCGTGGCACCGCCGTCGATCGCCTTGAGCACGGCGCCGTGGATTTGGTTGAGCCGCTTGTTCTCGAGGATAAGTTTGGAGCGACGATCGAAGAGCCCCGCTTTGCCGTCCTTGCCCTTGAGCCGCTGCCCTTCCACCGGCCCTGGCGCAATCGCATTGATCTGGATCTCCGGACCGACAAATCGTGCGAGGTTTTCCACCAAGGCGCGCTGTCCGGCTTTCGAAACGGCGTAGTCGGAGCGATTGGGATAAGGCACGGCAATGTATTTTTCACCACCGAAATACGAACTGACGTTCAAAATATACCCGGAACCCTGATTTTTCATCAGCGGCACCACCTTCTCGATCAAAGAATAGTTCGAGACGAGGTTGGCCTGCAAAGTATTGCGCCAGTCCGCGGGGAGCAGGTCAACGGCCATCTGCTCGGCGCCGGCGACACCGGCGTTGTTGATGAGATAGTCGATGCGGCCAAAAGCCTGCAGCGTCGCCGAAACCGATTTCACCAGTGCGGCTTCATCGGCGACGTCGATGTCGGCCAAAATGCGTACCCGCTCTTGCGGGCGGTTGTAGCCTATTTCGGCCAGCTCGTTGACGATGCTGTCCCGCAATTCGATCAACTGACTCTCGCGGCGTGCCGTCAACATCACGCGTGCACCGGAAATCGCCAGCAAACGACCGAGCTGGCCGCCGATACCGGCCGAGCCTCCGGTAATCAGCACGCATTTGCCGAGATGCAAACCCATCAAAGATTCAATCCAGCCGAAATTGGGTCGGACCGAGCCAGTCGCATCGACGATCGCTGCCGGCATGTAGAGATTGACCTGCGGGACTCGTCGCTTGGTAAAGAGCAGCCGCGCCGCCTGCGCACCGGCAAACATCAACTCGTGCTCCTCGGAGTTGGACCAACGCAGAATTTGGTTGGACCACTCGAGAGCCACGCGATCACCCGCACGTACTTGGGTCTCGCTTTCGTCGCGCCATACGCGCACCAACTGTTCGATACCGGCACGCAAGATATCGGCGTAGGTATCGCCGATTTCGTCATGACCATTGGACATGAAGATGATGCGCGGGCTCACGCCCGCGGGCGCCAAACGATGCCACAACCGTGACAGCTCGCGGGTGATACCCAAGAGACCTGCGAGTTCGCCTTTGAGGAATGCCTCGACGTCGGCATCGCTCGCCTCGGCAAGTGGTGCCTTGAATCGCCAGTTGCCGAACGCGGGTAGCACGATCGCACCGTGCAGCCCCTGCGCGGGCTCGACCCCCGCCAGCGAGGACGCCAACGTTTCCGGACGATGGCGATCGAACAGTACAGGCTCGATGCGACGATCTGCATCGGTTTTGCGCAAGGCTGCGCGCGCCGCCTGTACGGCTTCCTCGCTGCCGAGACCCAGCAGCACTCGCGCGCCGCAGCCCGCTTGAATACGCGCAATCGTCAAAGCGTCGGTGACCTGATCACCGGCTGCCACCAGCACTGTGGATCCGGTGCCATCGACCGTGCGCAGTTCAGGTCGCGAAACCCATGTCGAGCGCGACTCATGCACCACCTGCATGCCGTTCGTGACTTCGAAACCCTGCGCACTGAACGCCATCGATTCGTCGCTGCCCAAAAAAACGATGGTGTTGGCGACATCTTCGACCGTCGGCAAGCTTTTGGCGGTACCGGTGCTGGCGTCGGCGCGAGCGAGCGCCATCGTCGCCGTGAAATCATTGGCCGTGGTGCCTTCCGGTGCCTTGCGCAACTTGTCCATCGCCTTGAAAACCGTTCGGATGCGGTTGCTCTCGATCGGTCCGGGAAATACTGTGTTCACGCGAATGCCGCGATGACCCAATTGCAACGCCAACTGCCGCGAGAACGCGTTGAGCGCAGATTTCGGCACCACATAAGCAGCACGACCGTAGTAACCCGTACGCGAAAAAATGGTCGAGACGTTGATGACGCTCGAGCCCGCCGCCAGATGCGGCGCGGCCGCGCGTACCATGTTCCAGCTGAGTCCGAGCAGGTTGCCCGCCGCATCAGCTACCGTTTCGGTATCAGTCGAACCGGCTGCCCGCATGGCCTCCAGTTCTTCGCGTGACAACGGCAGATTTTCGATCGGCGCCTTGGGCCCTGCCGAACCTGCGTTGTTGACGAGAATGTCGAGGCGACCGAACTGCCGCATGACCGTTTCGACCCCGAAGCGAGCCTGACCCGCATCGGCGGCGTCGAAAGCCAAGATGAACGCGCGTTCCGCCGGTGCAGCGCTCAGCGACAGCTGTTTTTCGCGCGCCGCTTCGAGTTTGGCCTGATTGCGGCCCACCATCACCACCGTCGCCCCTTCTTCGAGATAGCGACGAACGATTACCTCACCAATATTGCCGGCTGCACCCGAGATGAGCGCCACTTTGCCGACCAGTCGCCCGGGACGCATGGCCAGCGTCGAGTTCTTTGAGGACGCGGCGACCTTGGCAACCGCCTTGGTTTTTGTCTTGGTGGGTTTGGTAGCCTTGGCCTTGACGGCCTTGGTGGATTTTTTGCTCTTACCAATCATCGGGGCGCTCCCCACTCCTGAAACAGTTCATCTCGTGAACGCAGTCCGCTGCGCGGCAAAGCGTGATTGACCACGTAGTTCGCCCCGGCGTGGGTGTTGTCCCACATCGTTTGGTGGGCCGTGGGCAGTTCCCGCCAGGGAACCACGGTAGGCGCACTCACTTCGAGCTGGCCTGCGGCGATCATGTCGTTCATGCGGGCCACTTCGAAGGCGTTGCAGAGATGCGTACCGGCGATGGTTGCCGTCGGCATGAGAATACGTCTTTGGCGCATCCACACCTGCGGTGCGTAGAACGTATAGCGCTTGCCTTGCATGGGCTCGCAGTACACGATGCGACCCGTGAACGGTTTGACGAGCGAAGTGGAAGCCGCGAGCGCATCGTGTCCGGCGCGCTCGATAATGAGGTCGGGATAACCGCGAGGGTTGTCCGCTGAACGCAGTGAACGACCGATCGCGCTACCAAACGGTTTCATGGTGCGCTCTTGGAACTGACGGACTGCCTCTTTGAAGCGCACGGTCTCGCGCTTCGCATCGGGCAACGGCGGCAATGCCGTCGGCCAATCGAAATCTGCGCCCTCCTTGCGACGGATTTCTTCGATCGAAACCACGCCGCGCACCGAATCACCGTAGCCCAGCGACTGTACGAATTCGCGTTGGGCATCGGTGGCTGTCGCCACCACCAAGCGTCCGCCCGCCTTGCGTACGGCCTCGATGGCTTCGAGACCCACCGGATCAAGCAGCGCATTGCCCACGGCACCACTGCCGGCCTCGTTGCTGCCCGCCCCGGCGCTGTCAACGCCGTAATAGAGCAGCACCGCTTCGCCCGCGCGCAGCCGTGCGCGGCGCAACATGTCTTCGGGGCTCGTCGCACCCTGCTTGCCGACAAAAGAGAACCAATAGCCACTGGTGGCGCCGTAGAACGTCAGCGTGCCGTGCTCCGCCAGCATCTGGAACGAGCGCGGAAACGACTCTTGCCCGGCATGCGACACCACGTAATCCGCGAGACGACCCCCCGTCTGGCGACGCATTTCTTCGAGAATGGGTTCGCCCGCTCGTTCCCAGCGCGCAATGGCCTCGGCGCTTTCGGGCACCACGGTGTAGGCCTCGGCCCAGCGCGAATCACGACGATTGATCGCCCCGGCTGCACCCTGCGACATGATGAACGCCGCGCGCTCCGCACTCGAGACGAGACCGACGCTCGCGAGTCCATTGCGAGCCGCACTCTTCAGAGCCTCGAAGCCGGTACCGGTCGCTGCACCCTCCGCGAACAAGGTCTTGCCGGACTCGATTTGCAGTGTGGTGAACAAGGCGCGCACCACGGTACCGAGGTTGAGTACATAGGATCCTGCGGCCTCGAGCGTGAGATCTGGCGGCAGCGAATGCAGCTGCGGTCCCTGCACCAGCAAAAATTGTTGGTGGCTGCCCGTATCAGTTTCATACCCCTGAATCGAGAATCCGGCATACATCGGATCACGCGCAGCCAGCGGTGACAACAAATCGCTCTGCCCCGAATAGACGGTCACGAGCTCACCGACTCTGAGTCGGCCCTCGCGCTTGACCTCGCTGCCGACCGCAGCGATCAGCGCAACACCCCCCGAGCCCGTGACTTGGTAGTCGAGGTCATGATTGTCGAAGGGCGACACCGGGATGCCGGTGATGGCCCAGATATCATTGAAGTTCACTTCCGAAGCGAGCACATAGATGAGTGCTTCGTTGGGACCCGGCTCCGGTACGGGCACCACGATTTCGCGTTCGGCCACTTTCGGCAGACCATGCGCCGGTGCACCCGTACGCAAATCTTTGATCACCGCATATCCATACTGCCACTTGGGCAATGGGGTAAGACCAGGAAAGAAAGGCGCACCGACCGGCAGTAACTCGCCACGCTTGACGAGCGCCGGGAGCTCCGTGGCTCCCGGCGCTGTGTCGCGACGCGTCGGCAAAGGCGCACTTTGCTTGTCAAAGAAAGCGCGAATGCCTGCCTTGCCCCCCTCGGAATCCACTATCGCCTCGGCGAACAGCTGGGCCTCCCGGGCCAGGCCTGCGGCCAGCCCCGACGTCCAGCCCGTACGCACGGCATCGAGTATGCGTTCCGCAGTTTTGCCACGCCCCACGGCGCTTGCCTGCGCGAGCAGTCGCTGCACCTCGGCATTGGCCAGTGCCGCAGCAAAATCAGCCTTGCCGGCACCCTGCCAAGCGGCGTACGCAGCGCGACGTGCAGCAAAAGTGCGTGCAACCAGATTGCGACCTGCTGGCGCGGCGACATATTCCGCAGCGAGTCGCGTCGCCAGCGTCAGCACATCTTCGCCGTCGGCCGCGAGGGCATGCAGCAGCCCATCAGCGTGA
>VGUP01000059.1 GCA_016874175.1 Gammaproteobacteria bacterium
GAGCGGCGAAAATCTGGGTACGGATGGGGTTGTTGATCGGCCTGAGCGTGAGTGCTGCCGCCGTGACCGAAAACGTGGTTCGTCGCTCCTCGACCGGCGAGCCGCAGACGCTCGATCCGCAGCTTTGGACCTATGGACAAGACGGCAATATTGCGCAGGACCTGTTTCAGGGGCTGACGACGCTCGACGCCAAGGCCAACGTGGTTGCGGGGCAGGCGGAATCCTGGACGATCTCGCCCGACGGCCGTACCTATACGTTTCGGTTGCGCTCGAACCTGCAGTGGTCGGATGGCAAGGGCATCACCAGCGCAGATTTTCTTTGGTCACTGCGACGCATCTTTGATCCGCAGACCGTATCCCCCGCAGTGGCGTTGCTGTACGTCATTCGCAATGGCAAGGCGGTCAACCAGGGCAAGTTGCCCGTCGCCGCGCTCGGTGTGCAAGCACCAGATCCTCGCACGCTCGTCATCGAGCTCGAGCATCCCGCGCCTTATCTGCTCGATCTATTGGTGCATCGCGCCTTCCCGGTGCCGCGGCATGTCGTCGAAAAATACGGCCGCCAGTGGACCCGTCCAGAACAGATAGTTTCCAATGGCGCATTCATTTTTGGTGAGTGGCGTCCGGGCAGTCACGTACGACTGCTGCGCAATCCGCGGTTTCATGAGGCGGCTCGCGTACGTCTCGATGCCATCCACCACGTGCCGATCGAAGATCCGAAAAATGCCGTGGTGCGCTATCGGGCGGGCGAGCTCGATGTGGCGGTCACTTTGCCCTCGGATCAAATCGACGACATCAAGCGCAACTTTGGTTCGCAGCTGCGCTTGGTGACGCAGCTTGGGCTCGAATATCTCGCCTTCAACACGCGCCGTGGAGCGGCCGCCGACACTCGGGTACGTCGTGCGCTCTCCATGGTCATCGATCGCGAACTCATCGTCGCACGCATCACGCGGGCCGGCGAACCACCCGCCTACTGCGTGGTCCCTCTCGGTGTGCTCAATTATCCGGTACGCGGTTGCGCCGACTTCGAAAAAATGCCCAAGGCGCAACGCGTGGCCGAGGCGCAACGCCTGCTGGCGGCGGCCGGTTACGGTCCTGCGAAGCCACTCAGCTTGCGCTTTCGGGTCAATAATTCGGATACGCAGCGCAAGATTGCACTCGCGGTCAGTTCGATTTGGCAGCCGCTAGGTGTCCGGGTCGAACTTATCGGTAGTGAAATGAAGGCGCACCAGCAGGCGTTGGCGCAGGGTGACTTCGATGTCGCGCGGGGCGCGTGGTATGGCGAAGATCGCGATGCGCTGTCTTTTCTCAGGCTGCTCGATGGCCGCGCGCCGGCGCTCAACATTTCGGGATTCTACAACGCCGAATACCAAGGGCTGCTCGATCAGGCCGACAATACGGCAGATCTCGCGGCCCGCGCCGTGTTTCTGCAAAAGGCCGAGGCGCTCGCGATGCGCGAACAACCGTTGGCGCCGATTCACGTCTATGTCAGCCGACGTCTGGTGTCACCGCGCGTCACTGGCTGGGTGGATAACCCGCGCGGCCTGCACCTCAATCGCTACCTGTCGATTCGCTGACGGGCACTTGGTCCGCGACGATCTCCAGCCATTCGCCCGCCGCGCCGCGCAGCAGCGCGACCTTGCGACCGAAGTAGGGCGCGTCGGGGCGTGGGCTTGCTGACTCCAAAGTATTCTTGGCCAATGAGTTGTTGGCCGTGAAACTCACCATGGCCATGCCGGGCGGCAGGTCGCCCGCGCGCTGCGGGCGGGGTACGGTGACGGAGGGGTACTCGTCGAGTTCGATCAAAAATCCGGGGGCGAGCGTGGCGAGGGCAATCCGGATTTTTCCATCGGCGGGCAGGTTGAGGGCGGCTTGCAGAACGCCGACGGTCGAAGAATAGGGTTCGGTGACATGCTGTCCGAGTATGTCGCGGTAGAAGGCCCGCATCGCATCCATCGACGGCCCGCCAAGTACGACGATGAACGTGCGATCCACGAAAGCCTTGGCCGGAGTTTTGATGTACGTGCCACCCTCAGGCGGAATGCGCGTGAAATAGTTGAGCTCCTCGGCCGGGCCGAGCGCCTGCATCGCGATCACTTTGGAGTTGGAGCCGAGCGGGGCGGTTGGCCCGATGACGCGGAAGGGCGAGTCGGCGGCGCGAAAACGCCGTTCGAGGGCGGCCGGGTCCGCGACCAATATTTCATTGGAGTTCCAGCCGTGGGTGCGCATGGCGGCATAGCCTGCGGTCGGCGGTCTTTCGATGACGCGCAGATACACTGCCGAATCACTCGTACTTTTGAGCAGCAAATACGGGCTGCCTGCGACGAGCGGAGTACCCCAGCTCGCGGCGAGCTGCGGTGAGATCGAGCCGCGCTCGGTCACCCGGAACCCCAGCCACTCGGCATACGCCCGCTCGGCATCGGTGAGATTCGGCACCACGAGGGTGACCATGAGGATGGCGGTCAGCATCGAGTCATTCCCTTTCGCGATCAAAGTCGGCAGTGTACGCACGGTTGCTGAATGACGGGAGAAGGCGGTGATCGATCTCTATTTTTGGCCGACACCCAATGGCCACAAGATTCCCGTCATGCTCGAGGAGTGTGGGCTCGAGTACCGGGTCAAGGCCGTCAACATGCTGCGCGGCGAGCAGTTTCGGCCGGCGTTTCTGCGGATCAATCCGAACAACAAGATTCCCGCCATCGTCGATCACGATGGCCCGGGCGGCGAACCCATGGCCCTGTTCGAGTCGGGGGCGATCCTGCAGTACCTCGCCGACAAGAGCGGGAAGTTGATGCCGCGCGCGCGCCGGGCGCGCTACCAAGTCATTCAGTGGCTCACCTTTCAGGTGGCCAACGTCGGGCCGATGTTCGGGCAGTGCGGACATTTTCTGGGCTATGCGCCGCGCCAGATTCGCTACGCCATCGATCGCTACCGCAATGAGACCCTGCGGCTCTACGGGGTGATGGATCGGCAGCTCGCCAAGCAGGAGTTTCTGGCGGGAGGATATTCGATCGCCGATATCGCCACCTGGCCGTGGGTTCGGGTGCGCTGGCTGCATCGGATCGAGCTTGGCGATTTTCCGCATGTCGAGCGTTGGTATCGGCAAATCGAGGCGCGTCCGGCCGTGCAGCGGGGGCTCGCGGTGCTTGCCCGGGAGGAAAAAATCGGTAATCCCGATGCCAAGGCTTGCGAGGCTTTGTTCGGGCGCAGCCAGCTCACGCAAGGTGGGCGAAAAAATCGCAGGGTGGACAGTCGCCGATGATGCAGGGTCGGGGTGTGCACCCAAATCACGCCTCAGGCGTATAGTCGGCCAAGGATGGGCCCGCTCGGGCTCCCGTGGAGGAAGTCCGATGAAGTTCATCCAGCACAAGCGCAGCAAAGAGGTCGAAAAGTGGCTGCGTCAGGAAGAGACGGAGCAGAAGCGGCGCTATCGCAAGATCGTCGCCGAGCAAGACGCCCTGACGCCCAAGCGCGACAAATGGATCGCCGACTTTTTGTACCGCATCCAGACGCGCGGCGTCCACGTCCACTACAACCAGATGCGCAAAGTGGCGCCGGAAGAAATTCCGGTGAAGCCCAAGCGCAAGTTCAAGGTTGTGTTCTGATCGACGTCCCGGGAGTTAAACACCATGGCAAGACCGCATATCGAACCCTTCGTAGACCGCGACGTCCCGTTCAAAAAAATGACCCTGCCGGGCTTCCCGAAGGGCATGCATTACAAGATGCTGTCGCTCGACACCGACGACGGCGCCTGCACCATGACCTGTCTCTTCGAGCCGGGTTACCGCCAGCCGCCGGGCATGAGCTATACCGAATACGAGCTCTTCATCATGTCGGGCTATATCAAGATTGGCGAAAAAGTCTGGGGGCCAGGCAGTTATTTCTTCGTCCCGGCGGGCGTCGCGATCGAGGAGCTGACCTCGCCGCGTGGCGCGACCGGCCTCATTTTTTATAACTACGGCGAACCCTCGTTCGTCGAGTCGACCAGCGATCACAAGCAGGCGGAGCGCGATCGCTTCGCGGCGGTCAACTCATACGACGACATGCAATGGACGTCGACCAATTTCTTCCCGGCGACGGCGCCGGGCTGCATGGTCAAAGTTTTGCGCTTCGATCCGCGTACCCAAGGCTTCACCTTTCTTTATTGCATGACGCCCAACTTCTGGCAGGACAACATCTCCTACCATGACTGTTGCGAAGAGGCGTACCACATCTGGGGCACGTCTTGGATGATGCAGTTCGGTGACCTGCCAACCGGCGGCTATTTTTGGCGCCCGCCGTACATCAACCACGGTGCCTTTGCCTCGAAGCTCGGCATCCTGGCCATTGGGCGTACCGACACCCAGTTATACAACCACTTCCACTTCAATCCGTGGACCAACATCGAAGAAAACCGCGATCGCGCGGCCAATCGAATGCTGCAGTGGAAGCCCGATCTCTACAAATGGATCAACACTCACGGGCACAACCACCCGGTCGACTTCGAGTACGACCATGGTCACGCCCATGGCGACATGCCGCACCACCACGGTGACGGCGCGGTCGAGCACAAACACAAGAAAAAGCGCCGCCACCGCTAAGGCGCAGCCCAGCAATAGTCAGGCTTCGGTGACCAGGACTCGTCCGCGGCTGCCGAAGCCTTGCTGCGCGTGGCGCCCATAGGTCATTTTCTCGCTGCGTTTACCGGTGATCACTTCGAGCATGCCTTGGATGCGGCGCATGCGCGAGGCGACGAGCGCCCCATTATGGTCGTTGAGATCGCGACAGCGGCGCGCGAGTTCCGCGCATTCTGCCCAACGTGGCGGCAGCGCGCGTTCTGGGTCGCAAACTTTTATCAGACCGGCGAGACCGGCGTTGTCGCTGGAAAAGCCGCTCAAGCGCAATAAATTTTGACGCTCGTCTTGCAGGCGCATCAGCGCCACCATGCAATCTTGCCGCGAACGACAAGCGGATTCGAGTTGTTCGGGGGAGTCGTCACGCAGCAAGATCGCCTTCTCTTGATCGAGTAGCGATTCGAGTTGCAGCAGCAGTCCGCGTTCCTCCTCGAGGAGGCGCGTTAGCGTCTGCTTGATCTCGGCCCGAGTCTGCATCGTCGCGTGATCGGCGTTCAGTCGTCAGATGCGGCCAGACGCCTTGCCAATTTCCCAATCGAGCTTCATCAGCTGATCGGCGATTTTTTTGGTGTCGATCTGGTACTCGCCTCGCTCGAGAGCAAGGCGGATCGCTTCGACCTTGGCTTCGTTGATTCCGCTTGACTGCGCTACACGGGCTTCGAGGTCTGCAAGCTGCCGAGCGGTTTGCGAGACTTCGAATTCGCGCACACCGTTGCCGCTGCCCTGTACGCCAGCGTCGCTAGCCTTGACACGGGAAGGGGCCACTGGAGTGGACACAGTGGTGGGGTGTACATCAACGCCGTTGATTTTCATGTTCATGGCATCACTCGCACGTTCTGCTCATTGACGTTAACGGCAGCCCACGGAAAAACTTGAGCCCTCTGGGCAAAATATTTCCCGCGAGCGATTCCGCTACCTGTCGACCCTCACTACACCCGGGGTATCGGCCCGAGCCTGGAAAACTTTAGAAGAGGTCGAATGACGGATCCGGACCGCCTCGCCCGGGCGGGCATCGCCAAGGGCGACGCCGCTGGAGCGAATCTCGACACCCGGGAGCATGGCAACCACGGTCACGAGTTCGCCGCGCTTGATGGCGGGGGGCTGTTCGATGGCATCCAGCGGGACCACCCCCGCGGCCGGGATGGTGCGGCGGGCGCGGAGGCCAACCACGTCATCCGGTTGGGTGGCGCAGCAGCGCGCAGTGCCCGGGAAGCGCCGCAGCTCTACAGAAATATCATCGGCGGCGATCAGACTACCGATAGAAATCCGACGATTGGCGACGATGATGGCTGTTTCGGTGGAGATCGCCACCGAAATGGTCACCGACCAATTCACCAACCCACCGCTACAGGCGACGCGGACGTTGGCTCGGGGACCCAGCGTTACGCTCGGCGGCAGGCTCGTCCGCAGTGGCCGGTCGCAGATGGCCAGGCGTATGCGGGCATCGAGCGGAGTCGTCTCTACGGTCGATTCCGGCGCCTGACGCCGACTCTCTTCTTTTGCTGCCGTGTCGATCGCGGCGAGATCCTGAGCGTCTACCACTCGGGCGTCCACCGCTTTGGCGTCTACCGGTATGGGCTGCAGACCCAGGGGTGCAGCGACGAACAGGGTGCCCAACACCAGACCTCGGGGCAGGGCAGAGCGTCGGACCACTGCCAGGCCTTGGGTCAGGAGTGTCAAAGGAGTGTCTTTATTCATAGTACTCATGTGGCGAGCAATTGGCATGCCACGTGCGTACACCTAGAGGCGACGTTTCTTTGACGAATTGCTTGAGGGTATCGAATTCGCACTTAGACGGGCCCAAAGAGACGTTGGCATGGGAATTGCTCAGAGTACCTACAGCGAAATTTTTTGCGGAGGCGAAGATGTTCGATCTCGATAAACATTTTTCCGGTACACGCTTCGGCGCTACGCATCAGTTCGCTGTGCTCGGAGATGCTCGCACGCATTCTCGCGAATGCGGACGTCGTCATGTATTCGATCAGTTCTTTGAATGAAGGCAAATATCGTGTGATATCTGCGTCGCTGGTCGCAGCCTTCAAAGGCGAGCCAATGAAAAACACGCCGATTGCGCTCGTCACCGAGGACGGACTGCCGTCCAACGACCCCATCAACCTGCAAAACCCCTTGGCCTCGGGCGGTACGCCACCGACTCAAGCACCCGTGCAGGCCAATCAACGAACGTTATCCGAGATCTCGGACGATGTGGCTAACGCCATGGCGGATCTCGTGATCAAAGATCAGGTGGTGATTCGCAAACACGAGGACTGGATCGAGGTCGAGATCAAGAACGACGTTTTGTTCCCGAGCGGATCGGCAAATCTGACGCGGCAGGCGAACGAGATCGTGCGTGAGTTGGGGGGGGGGGCGTGCTCGCCGGTCTCGATAACCCGATTTACGTCGAGGGTCATACCGACAACGTGCCGATCAGCCAAGAAATTTTCCCTAGTAATTGGGAACTCCCGGCCGCTCGCGCCCCGGCCGTCATTCGCCTGCTGGCGAGCGGTGGCGTGGCGCCCAACCAAATGACCGCGCTCGGGTTCGGGGAATATCGCCCGACGCAGCCCAATGACACCGCCGAGGGCCGCGCCTCCAATCGTCGGGTCATGCTGGCCATTCTCAGTCGCGAACGCGCAGGGCAGAGTTTGTATTCGAACACACCGGCGGGCGGCACTGGTAGCGGGACCGGGCCTGCGAATCTCGCGCCCACGAGCCAGACGCCGACCAGGTTGGACTTGAACCGTCCGCCCGCAATGATTCCCCGCGGCTCCTGAACACCCTAATTTTGGTGGTAGCTGATGGCATAATGTTGGCTGCGCGCGCCGTGCTGTCGCCATCTTCGTGGTCTACAGGGGCTTCATGGGTTTAGACGCCAAACAATTTCTCAGCAAGCTGCAGGGCGATCTGGCCTCCGGCAAAATCGAGATTGCGGGGTTCCCCGACTCGGTGCTGTTGTTGCTGCGCGAGATGCGTGACGAGTTCATCTCGAACGTATCGGGCGCGCCGATCCTGCGCTCGCCGAGCGCATCGTGTCGATGGCCAATTCTGTAGCCTTCCAATCTTCGTCGGGTCCTTCGACCGAAGTGGGCAACGCCATCGCGAGAATCGGTTTGGCAGCGCTGCGTACGGTGGTGCTCGCCTACAGTTTTGCCCGCTTGCGTGATCAAAAAATTTACAAGTTGGTGCAGGGGAGAATGGGCGATATCCGGGCGCATAGCCTTGCCGTCGCCACCATCGGCCGAGCGATCTACACGCTCAGCATGAAATCGGGCATCGATCACGACGCCCTCATTTTGGGCGGCATGTTGAATGGTGTCGGCAAAATTTATCTGCTTGCCGAAATTGCCCATCATCAAGATGTACTCGATGATTTTGCTGCGGTCGAGCACATGCTCGAGACCTGGCATACCAAAGCGGCGCGTATTTTACTCAAAGAATGGGATTTTCCCGAGAGTGTCGCGCGTGCCGCGACCACCATCGAGACTGCGCGCAGTCCGTCGGCTGAAGATCCGGTTGCCGATATGCTATTCGTCGCTGACAGGTTCGCGAGCATGCGCGGGCAGGTCGAAGAGCTGGCCAGGCTGCTACAGGTGTCGGCGCCGGCGATGCGTCTCGGTCTTGCTGGCACCGATCCGGAAAAAATCTATGCGGCGGCGGCTGCAGAGGCGGCCTCTATCATCAAGGCACTCGGCTGATGTGGGCCCCGCAGCGAAAATTTGCGGTGGCTGTGTTGATCGTCATCGCGTTGGCGGCACTCGATATCGATCGGGCGAGCGCAGTCGAATACGAACTGCGTCCCGATGGCGGTGAAATCTTTGGCAAGGTGGAGCGCGTACGCACCCGCTATAAGGACACGCTGATCGAGCTCGCGAGGCGCTACAGCCTCGGTTACGAAGAATTGGCGCGGGTGAACAAGGGGGTCGATCCGTGGCTCCCGGGCGAGGGCACCCAGGTGGTCATTCCCGGTCAAAGATTGTTGCCGCCCTCTGCGCGCGAAGGGATCGTGGTCAATCTACCCGAGCACCGCATGTACTTCTTTCCGCCCGCCAAAAAGGACGAGCCGGCCAAGGTCATGACCTTTCCGGTCAGCGTCGGCAAGATGGACTGGCGGACGCCGATTGGCGTCACCAAAGTCGTCTCCAAGCAAAAAGATCCCTCGTGGTACCCACCCGAGTCGGTCCTCAAGGAGCATGCGGCGCGCGGCGACGCGCTACCGGAAGTGGTTCCGCCGGGTCCCAATAATCCGCTCGGAGCCCATGCACTGCGCCTCAATATTCCGGGTGGTTCCTATCTCATCCACGGCACCAACAACCCGGACGCGGTCGGCATGGCCGTGACTCATGGTTGCTTGCGCATGTATCCGGAGGATGTGGCGGTGCTTTTTGACGCCGTCAAAGTGGGCACCAAGGTGCAGTTGATCAACGAGCCGCTGAAAATGACGCGGGTCGACGGTGAGATCTGGATCGAGGTTCACCCGCCGATTGATGAGCAAGGTCAGCTCGCGCAAGTGAAATTGACCGACTTCGAGCAGCGACTCGACACCTTGCTCGGCGAGACCGAGGTGGCCATCAACTGGGATATCGCAATCGAAACGCTGCGCGAAGCGAGCGGCATACCGGTAATGATTGGACTCGAGTTGGCGCCACAGGACCCGGCGGTAGTGGCGGCGCCGACCGCCTGAGATGCAGCCGGCTTCGTTCGGGTGCGCGCGATGCCGGTTAGCTAGACGAGTGCCGCGTGGTGTCCGCCATCCACCGTCAGAATGACGCCGTTGACGAACGAGCCCGCATCGCTTGCCAGCAGCAACGCGGGCCCCACCAATTCTTCGAGTCGACCCGCGCGGCCAGGTGGAGTTTTTTTGAGGTAGGCAACACCTTCTTCGGTCGCAAAGAAATCGGTATTCATTTCGGTAACGAACCACCCGGGCGCAATCCCGTTGACGCGAATGCCATAGCGAACGAACTCGAGAGCCATGGCGCGGGTGGCATGGGCGAGTGCCGCTTTGGATGCGGAGTAGGCGGCGTGACCGGCGCCGACGCCGATGCCAAGTACCGAGGTAATGTTGATGATGCTGCCGCCGCGTTTGGCCGCAACCAGACGGCGCGCGGCCTCCTGCGAGACATTCCATGCGGCCGTGAAGTTGGTCGCCATGGTCGATTCAAGTGTCGCCGCGTCGGTCTTGAGGAATAGTGCGGGCTTGGCGACCCCCGCATTGTTGAGGATCAGGTCGGGTATGCCGAGTTGTGCTGCGACGTCGTCGAAGGCGCGGGTGATCGCGGCACGATCGGTCACGTCGAGCGCAACGGCCAACGCTTGGCCACCCTCGGCGGTGATGACCTCAGCGAGCTCGGCAAGTCGATCCACACGTCGTGCCGTGAGCGCGACACGCGCACCGGCGCGTGCAAAAGCAAGCGCAAGCGCCTGACCGATACCGCTCGAAGCGCCAGTGACGAAAGCCACTCGACCGTCGAGCCGGAATGAATTATCGAGCGCCGTGGTGGCGTCGTTCATGCGTGGATTTGGCATCTGGTGAAGAATGATAACGTACGGGCATGACTGACCCGAACAACCCGCCCGAGACGGCGACCTTCATGCCGAGCGGCGTCATCACCCTGACCTCCGACTTTGGTCTGCGTGATCCTTTCGTCGGCGTGATGAAAGGGCGGATTCTCAGCGCAGCTCCCGCCGTCCGCGTGCTCGATCTGACTCATGAAATTCTCGCGCATTGGCCGGCCGAGGCAGGGTTTTGGTTGGCGCGTTCCTACCGTTATTTCCCTGCGGGGACGGTACACGTTGCGGTGGTTGATCCGGGCGTCGGCACCGCTCGTGACATCGCGATGGTTTTGGCAGCGGGGCATTTGTTTCTGGCGCCGGACAACGGTCTGCTCGCCGATGTCGTCGAACAAACCTCGAACCCACAGCTTTGGCATCTCGGTGCGCGCGGTCTGGCCTCATTGGGTATCAGCAAACCCAGCGCGACGTTTCATGGTCGCGATATCTTTGCCCCCGCTGCTGCCGCGTTGGCTGCAGGCCAAGCATCGGTAGTGCAACTCGGTACCCACGTTGATTCTCTGGTTCCAGGTTGGGTCGATGAAGCCACGACGAGCCGCGATCGCGTCAGCGGGGTGATTATCACCATCGATCACTTCGGCAATTTGATTACCAATATCGCGCAGGCTGCCTGTGCGGGATTCGTCGATCCGGTCGTGCACGCGGGCAAACTTGCGTTGCCGGTGCGCCGCACCTACGGCGATGTCACGCCCGGCGATCCGGTCGCGCTGCTCAACTCTTTCGGTGTCATCGAGATCGCGGTCGCCGAGCGCCGGGCAGCTGACGTTCTGGGCCTATCACGGGGCGCCCCGATTACCGTTCGTGACGGCGTGCGCCGCATCTGAACTTGCGCGCGGGCGCGTTTTCGTTATAGTTACGCGTCGTTTTTTGCGGGTTGCATGTAACCCGTTGATTTTAATAGGTTTCACCATGTCCGAACGAGATTCCGAAGGCTTCGAGCTTGACGAAGAAATGCTGAGCGAGGCGGCCAGCAACGAAGATGACAACGACTACGACCGTTTTTTCGATCGTGTCGATCGCCGTGCGCGGCCCGTTCCCGGCAAGCGGGGCAAGGCACCGTGGAGCAAGCTCGAAGAGGTGCTCGCGGACAAAAAACTCGCCAAGGATCTGCGCGATATCTACGACGACGAAATCTGACCGCTAGGGCATAGCGATGGCCACTTCAGGGGTGAGTTGGGTCGTTCTGAAGTTCGGCGGTACCAGCGTCTCCTCCGAACCCAACTGGCGCAGTATTGCGGCCACTGCGCTTGCGCGGCTGGACCGCGGCGCGCGCATCCTGATCGTCCACTCGGCGCTCAGCGGCGTCACCGATCGACTGGAAAAACTGCTCGCGGCGGCGCTGCTTGGACAGCAGCTCGAAGCTTTGCAGGCGCTGCGCGAGCGGCACTTCGAGCTCGCGCGCTCGCTGGGCATCGAGGCTGGCGCCGCACTCGCACCCTGGTTCCAGGAACTCGAGCAACGTCTCAACGACATCCACAAAGCGGCCGCAATTTCCGATCGCGCGCGGGCGCAAGTCATGGCGATGGGCGAAATCCTCGCGACGGTCATCGGCGAGCGTTATCTCAGCAACCAAGGGTTGCGCACCTCGTGGGTCGATGCGCGTACGCTGCTGCGCGCCGAAGCCCGCGATTCGGCTACCGCCAAAGCGGAGTTTCTCTCGGCGACCTGCGACTTTCGCCCCAATTGTTTGCTGCAGCAGAGGCTGGCGAGTTTGTCGCCGCTGGTCATCACGCAAGGCTTCATCGCCAGCAACGAAGCCGGTGACACCGTACTGCTCGGTCGCGGTGGCTCGGATACTTCGGGCGCCTATTTCGCGGCGCTGCTGCAGGCGCAGCAACTCGAGATTTGGACGGATGTACCGGGCATGTTCAGCGCCAATCCGCGCTCCACACCGAGCGCGCGACAGTTGCTCGAGCTGACCTACGACGAAGCGCAAGAGATCGCCACTGCGGGCGCCAAGGTGCTGCATCCGCGCTGTTTGCTGCCGGCGAGGCAATACGATATTCCGCTGTTTGTTTATGCGACGCAGGTGCCGCAAATGCGCGGCACGCGCATCAGTACGCAGCCCGTCAACGATGCGGCGCAGGTCAAGGCGGTGTGCATCAAAAAAGGCGTAACCCTGGTTTCCCTCGAAAGTCCGGGCATGTGGCATCAAGTCGGTTTTCTGGCCGATGCATTCCAGGTATTCAAGCGGCATGGCGTGTCGGTCGACCTCGTCTCGACCTCGGAAACCAACGTTACCGTGTCGCTCGATCCGCAGGCGAATACCCTCGATAGCGAGGCCCTCGCTCGTCTGCAGACTGAGCTTGCAGATTTATGTCGCGTCGAAATCATTGGCCCCTGCGCGTCGGTGAGCCTCGTCGGTCGCAACATTCGCAGTATCCTCCATCAGCTTGGGCCTGCACTCGAGCTGTTTGCCGAGCAGCGCATCTACCTCGTCAGCCAGGCTGCGAACGATCTCAATCTGACTTTTGTCGTCGATGAGTCGCAAGGGGATCGTTTGGTCGAGGGCTTGCACCATCTGCTGGTCGAGCCGGTTCGTGATGATGCCGTGCTCGGCCCGACTTGGCAGCAACTGTTCGCCACGTCCAAAGAAAAGGCGCCGGCAGCGCCGATCTGGTGGCGCGAGCGTCGCGGCGAACTGCTCAAGCTGATGTCGGCCCGTGAGGCGGCCTATGTTTACGATGCGAATACCGTGGCGCAACGCTGCCGTACCCTGAAGTCGCTGCGGGCGGTCGAGCGAATTTCTTACGCGATGAAAGCCAACTCGCATCCGGCGTTGCTGCAGCGAATTTACGCTGCGGGGCTGAAGATTGAGTGTGTATCACGTGGCGAAGTCGAGCGCGCGCGGGCAGCGATTCCCGCGTTGCAGCCGACGGAAATCTTGTTCACGCCGAATTTCGCCGCGCGCGAGGAATATGCCTGGGCGCTCGCCGAGGGCATCCACCTCACGCTCGATAATCTGCATCCGCTGCAGCAATGGCCGCACTTGTTTGCGGGGCGCGAGATCTTTGTTCGGCTCGACCCGGGAACGGGCCATGGTCATCACGCACACGTGCGTACCGGCGGCAGTCAATCCAAATTCGGCATTGCGCGCGGCGAACTCGAGGCTTTGCAGCAAGCCCTGCGCAAAGCCGGAGCAACCGTTACCGGGCTGCACGCACACACCGGCAGTGGTGTGTTTGAGGTTCGTAATTGGCGTGAGATTGCCGATTACTTTGCATCGCTGCGCGAGCAATTCCCGCAGGTCCGCGTACTCGATCTGGGTGGCGGACTCGGCGTCCCGGACCGAGTTGGCGGTAACGCCTTTGGCATCGCGGCGCTCGATGCTTCCTTGCTCGAGTGCAAACGGCAGCTGCCGGGCGTCGAGTTGTGGCTGGAGCCGGGTCGCTTTGTCGTGGCCGAGGCAGGCGTATTGCTGGCCCGAGTCACGCAGCTCAAGGCCAAAGGTGAGGCGGCATTTGTCGGGGTTGCCACTGGCATGAATTCATTGATCCGCCCGGCGCTATACGGCGCACATCACGAGATCGTTAATCTGACGCGGCTCGAGGAGCGCTGCAGCCTACGCTGCGATGTGGTCGGGCCGATCTGCGAAACCGGCGATGTACTCGGCCACGATCGACTGTTGCCGCGGAACACTGCCGAAGGGGACGTGCTGTT
>VGUP01000060.1 GCA_016874175.1 Gammaproteobacteria bacterium
GCCGCCGCCACCGCCACCGCCACCGCCGCCGCCGCCGCCACCGCCACCGCCACCGCCGCCGCCGCCGCCGACGACGACGACGACGACGACGGTGACAACGATCACCACGACGACCACGACGACCCCTACAGGAACGTTGTAAGGTTCACGAGATTGGAAAAACGCCCGGTAACCCCGGGCGTTTTTTTATGGGCGCACTGTCGACCTTTTGGCCGGGAGCGCTAATTCACGCGGCGGAGCACAAAGGGCGCACCCCCCGGTCGACTTGATGCCTCAATCCTGGTGATGTTTCCCAGGCCATCGAACTCGACAGAATGAGAGGCGCGCAAAGAACGCTGGGGCGATCGCGCAAAACACTCTTGACGCCAACCGTATTGGCGCTCTGAGAGACGCCACTCGCGGCGCAGCGAACAGTCGGCGCGCTGTATCGCCCAACCGTGCTGTGCATACCAACGTTCATTGCCGCCAAGCTCAACGCCAGACTCGTAGCGACCGAACGCTCCAGGCATTCCCTCGATCACGATGATGCTCTCGCCATCCCACGTCAGTCGCAGTCCGTCAGCACCCGAGAACAAGACCCGTCGGCCTTGGGCTTCAACTGGAAACACCACAATCTCGGTTCCGTTAAAAGACAACGACCACGCGTAGGCCATCAAGGCGTCGGCGCTTGCTCTGTCAGGTAACAGTCGCCCGACGGTCTCGGCCTGTTTGAACTGCGCACTACAGCCTGCGATCAAAATGAAGACGGCGGTACTCAACAGTCGCGAGACGACGGATGCGGCGCGTCTCGTCATTCCGGGATCATCCGCTCGGAACTCTGCCGGAGCCACTGCTGGTGGGTGCTACGCATATTTTCCCATAAGCTTCCAGGCCAGTTGTCGAGCATGCGTCCACCATCGCGATTGATCGAGCGCAAAATGGTCTTGTACGCACCACGCGTATTCTTTGGCGAATAAAGATCGAAAGGAATGGTGAAGACGAGCCCTTTGTCGAACGCGCCCTCACCGAACACCGAGAAAGGGACATCAGTGAGCGTCGCAAAAGCCCCTATGGACCAACCATTCGCAAATCTTTTCTGCACTTCGAGTGTCGCGCCGATATCACCCGCAAGATAACGCCCGGCGTGGAGCGCCACATCGACATGGTTGAACGGCGTGACCCAAAAAGCGCTGACGTGACCCGTGACGGTACGAAAATCTCGTACACCGAACATCTTGTCGTAATCGCGCTGTACGACTGCATTGATATTTGCGCCGAGCGCGATGTTGGAATCTGGGCGGCGCCACAACATATCGATGCCCGCACCCGAATACATTTCTTCGAGAATTCCGGCATAGGCCTGAAAATAGATATCTCGCGACAACTTGCCGCGCTTGACGAGCGTCAATTGGTCGATACCACTGGCACCCTGTTGCAGATAATTTTTGAGCTCGGTGCGCACGGGTGGCAGCTGCGACTCGCCCTCTCGCTTGATACGCCCGAACTGGCTCTTCAGGCTTTGTACCCAGACCCCCGTACCACTCCATCCGCCCCCGAAGTCGACATCACCTCTGGCGCGCAAGGCAATTTGATAAAGCAGGGGGAAATCCGGATCAAAGAGATAGGCGCGGGCATTCACACCGAAATTCCACTCGCCGTTGGGATACCGGTATTCCCGGACTTCATTCGGCTGAGCGATTTCTTGTGGGGGACCTATCTCAACCCCTCCGGTCGCCAAGGCGAATATGGGCGGTCGATCCGGCGGTGGTCGAGTGTATTTGACGCTGTACGCGCTCATGCCGAGTGACGTACCCGTAAGCACCACACGTTGAACGGTTGTCGGTGCGTACTGATTAATGAGGCTGAGTACACGCCTGACGGCATCGGCCTCCATCCGATAGTTGCCATTCGAGAACCGCAAGCGCAGGACCCCGGCATCGTCGATGTCCATCTCGTGAACGAGCAGGCCGGAGGTTTCCGCGTCAACTACGAATCTTGCCCACCAGTTGGCTCCCGCGTCGAGATCGGCAGGCTTGGCGAGGCCTGTATAGGTGCCGAAGCCGTTAGGTGCCTTGCGACGACTTTCGTCGCCGGCATCGAGCGAGGCCGAAAGCTTGAGCGCCAAAGAAGTTCCTTGCTGCCAGCTCACGCCAAGGCGAACTCCGGGAGTGGCCTCCCACTCGAGCCCATAGCTCAGCGCTGCAGCATCGGGAATAGTCTTGAAATCGCGTTCTCGTTGGTAGGAGTCACTGTTGTAAGCCGCGACCAAATCGAGCGGCAGACCGGGAACGGAGTAACGCAAGCCCCCAAAGATTCCGACACTCTCACCCCGAAAATAACTGCGGAGCGCCAGCTGCCCGCCGCCGATCGCCGCTCCCTCGCGATTTTTGAATTGATCGGAAAGCGACACAAGCGGGTTGGAGGAGGCACGCCGCTCAGCCAACCGGCCCCAACCCAAACCCAGCGTCAAATCAAGATCACCATATCGTTTTGATGCCGCGAGATACTCGGCCCCCCAAACTCCGGTTCCGAGCAGATCCCTAACACCGACAACGACTGAAGGCCGATATGCCGTCTCATCAACAAGGCGGTAACGAACCTCAAAACTCCGGTCACGTATCCCGTCGCAGTACAGCGCCTCGGCCACGCACCGCGTCCCGGGAATCGGCGAATACGCTCGGGCGTTGAAGATGGTGTAGCGAAAGCTGACCTCGAGGCGCTCGGCCGCCTGAAACCCGAGCGTGTAGATGTCGGCGACATCCTTGCGCGAATAAGCGGTGGTGAAGGTGTTCTCCGCTTGCATTCGCGCCGAGGGAATATCGAGGATGCCACCGACGCCGAAGTCGTTGACTTGTGCACGCGCCGCGACCGCGCTGATCGCAAGCATCAGCACGCAGCACGCGCGTCTGATTCGCAGCCACGGGCCGCAGCTCATGTGCTTTTGACCTTCTCGATCAAGCCGCGAACCGATCGCAAATCCCCCGAGCCGCCCGACTCCGCCGAGTCGAGTGCCGCCAGCGTGCGATGGCAGATTTTTTTGCCGAGCTCGACGCCGAACTGATCGAACGCATTGATGCCCCAGATGACGCTCTGCGCGTAGACCTTATGCTCGTAGAGTGCGATCAGCGCGCCGAGTGTGGCGGGCGTGAGTTGCTCGAGCACGATGACTGACTGCGGACGCGCGCCCGGATGAACGCGATGCGGATCGTCGGTGCGCTGACCCAGTGCGAAGGTTTCGATCTGCGCAAGGCCATTGGCCGTTGCAAGCCGCTGAGCATGATCGTTAGCGATCGGCGAGCGCTTGAGCAAAATTACATCGAGCGCAGCGCGCAGGCTGCCTTGGTGCAACAACTGAAAAAACGAGTGCTGCGCGTTATTGCCGGGCTCGCCCCAGATGACGGGGGCTGTTTCCCAGTGCACCGGCGTGCCGTCGTGAGTGACGGATTTACCGTTGCTCTCCATTTCGAGTTGCTGCAAAAACGCCGGAAAGCGCGCGAGCCGGTCGCTGTAGGGCAGCACGGCCAGCGTCGGAATTTTCAGAAAATTGATATTCCAGATGCCAACGAGCGCGAGCATTACCGGCAAATTCTCATCCCAGGGCGCAGCACGAAAATGCTCATCCAGGGTGTACGCGCCAGTCAAAAAATCATCGAAGGCGGTGCGGCCGATGGCAATCGCCAGCGCCAGCCCGACCGCCGACCATACGGAATAGCGTCCGCCCACCCAGTCCCACATCGCAAAGCGCCGCGCGGGATCGATACCAAAGTCATCCATCGCCGCAGCGTTCACCGAGATCGCCGCAAAATGATCGGGGATAGCGGTCACGCCGAGTCGCACGCGGATCCACTCGCGAGCAGTGTTGGCGTTGGCCAAAGTTTCTTGGGTAGTAAAGGTTTTGGAGCAGACAATGAACAAGGTGCGCTGCGGGTTCGCCGTCTGCAGCAAGTCGTGGAGTGCGCAGCCATCCACGTTCGAAACAAAATGCACGGCGGGTCGTGCTCTGCCGAGTGAACACAGCGCCTCGACCGCCATCGCCGGGCCGAGATCAGAGCCGCCAATGCCGATATTGATGACGGTATCGAACTGCCCGCGGTCGTGTACTTCTTCGGCGAAGGCCAGCATACGCTCGCGCTCTGCCAGCACGGCAGTAAATTCTTTGGGTGCTCGAGCTGCAGCAACCGCCGGTCGACGTAGCAAAATGTGCCATGCCGGGCGGCGCTCGGTGCTGTTGATGGGGTCGCCCCGCCACATGGCCTCGATGGCCTCGCGCATACCGACGGCGTCGGGCAGTTGCAGCAAGGCGTGGTGCACGGCATCGTCGATGCACTGCCGCGACACATCAAGCACTAGCCCTGCCGTCTTGCGCGTGTAGCGGGTCTCGCGGCCCTCGTCGGCCGCGAAGGCGGCACCAAGATCAAAGTTTTTACGGGTGGCAGCCAGCGCCTCGAGTACGCCCCAAGCCGGCGTCAGCGGACCGGCCGTCGCCATGCTCAGGCTTTTCCGTAAAAGCGGGCGATGCAGTCCACCACGTACTGCAATTGCTCGCGGCTGAGTTCCGGAAAGATCGGCAGCGCAAGGTTTTCGGCGGCCGCTCGTTCGGACTCCGGAAAGTCGCCCGCCCCATGCCCAAGATTTGCGAAACACTGTTGTCGATGCAGGGGCACCGGGTAATAAATTTCGGTACCGACGCCGCTCTGCCCAAGATGCGCCTTCAGTGCATCGCGGTTGGGAGCGCGGATAATAAATTGGTTGTAAATATGGCGCCCCGGCAGGGCTGCGGGCAGGGTGACGATTTCTTTGAGTCCGGCACGCTCGAAGGCACCAAAATAGAAACAGGCGTTCTCTTGACGTGCACGACTCCAGTCATCGAGATGCCGCAGCTTGATGACGAGTACCGCTGCCTGCAGCTCGTCGAGGCGGAAATTACCGCCCACCAACTGGTGGTAATACTTGGGCTCCATGCCATGCACGCGGATCATGGCGAGACGGGCAGCAAGATCAGGGTCGTTGGTGACGCACATTCCGGCATCGCCAAAGGCGCCCAAATTTTTGGTCGGGAAGAAGCTCAGGCAACCGATGTCGCCGATGCTGCAGGCACGACGGCCTTGGGCATCGCCAGAACCGATCGCCTGCGCAGAATCTTCGATGACCCGCAGTTGGAACTCGCGGGCGACGGCCATCAGCGGATCCATATCAACCATCTGGCCGTAGAGATGCACGGGCATGATGGCCTTGATGGTGCGACCGCTACGCCGATGCAACACTTTACCGTCGCGACGCTCGCAGTCATTACGCAAAAAACGCTCGACGGCAGCACCCGTCAGGTTGAAGGTGGCCGGATCGATATCGACGAAGAGCGGCAAAGCCCCCACGCGCGAGATGGTGCCGGCGGTGGCGAAAAAGGTGTACGGCGTTGTAATGACGGCGTCTTGTGGGCCGATGTCGAGTGCCATCAGCGCCGAGAGCAAGGCGTCGGTGCCCGAAGACATACCGATACCGAAGCGGCAGCCGCTGTAGGCGGCGACGGCGCCTTCAAGCTCCTTCACGGCGGACCCGAGGATGAAGGCCTGAGCGTCGCAGACACGCTCGATGGCGGCATCGATTTCGGCTTTCAGGGCCCGATACTGGGGCTTGAGGTCCAGCAAAGGGACCTGCATGGGCGCTGTCATGCGGCCGATTATAGCGACCCCGTGTCAGAATACGGGGGCATGAACAACCCTGTTTCTTCACGCTCTGCTACCGCCCGCCTCATTGACGGCAAGGCCATCGCTCGCGAGGTCAAGGCCGAGGTCCGCAGCATCGTCGATCGCATGGTCGCCCAGGGGCGGCGGCGGCCCGGTCTTGCGGTGGTGATGGTGGGCGATAACCCGGCCTCGGCGGTCTATGTGCGCAACAAGCGCCTCGCCTGCACAGAGTGCGGGATCCATTCAGTCGCCATCGACATGCCGCAGTCGACCAGCGAAGTGGAGCTGCTGACCCGTATCGATGCGCTCAATGCCGATGAGTCGATCGACGGCATCCTGGTGCAGTTGCCACTGCCCGAGCACATTCGGCAGACAGAGGTGGTCGAACGTATCGACCCACGCAAGGATGTCGACGGTTTTCATCCCTACAACATTGGCCGACTGGCCGAGCGCAATCCGTTGATCCGGCCCTGCACGCCCTATGGCGTGGTACGCATGCTCGATCACATCGGGGTGTCGGTGAAGGGCCGGTACTGCGTAATCGTCGGTGCCTCGAATATCGTCGGTCGACCGATGTCGCTCGAGCTGTTACTCATGGGCGCCACCACTACGGTGACGCATCGCTTTACCACCGACCTCGAGCATCACGTGCGGGATGCCGAAATTTTGGTGGCGGCCGCGGGTGCGCCGGGTCTCATCAAGGGCGAGTGGATTCGCCCGGGTGCAGTCGTAGTGGATGTCGGCATCAACCGACTGGATGACGGCAAGTTGTGTGGCGATGTGGAATTTGCCGAGGCAGCCACGCGCGCCGCGTGGATCAGCCCAGTGCCAGGCGGCGTCGGTCCCATGACCGTCGCCATGCTGATGAAAAACACACTCGAGGCGGCGCTGCGGCGGCGGTAGCGGGGCCCGCAAACACTGAGGGCCCTGCACTACGACTACGACGCCTAAGGCGCGACGCCTGAGACTTTACGCCGCGGGCCCTGCACGAGGTTTCAGGCCCTACGCCAAGCCGTAAGCCCGCCAGGCTTGTCCTCGAGCAGGATACCGGCGGCGGCGAGTTCGTCACGGATCTCATCGGAGCGCTTGAAATCTTTGGCTTTGCGGGCCGCTTGGCGCGCGGCGATGGCGGCTTCGATACGCGCATCGTCCCAAGCAGTCGAGCCCTGCGCGGCGGTCGCCCGAAACCAGTCTTCGGCGGTTAAGGTCAGCAAGCCGAGTACCGCGCCCATGGCCCGCAGCTCGCGGGCAATGGCGGTGGCCTCGGTTTCTTTGCCGGCGCTGCGCGCCCGATTGATCTCGCCCGCCAGCGTTTGCAGGACGGCGATCGCCTCTGGGGTGTTAAAGTCATCGTCCATGGCGGCATGAAACGCCTGCCAGTGCGCCGATTCGCTGACCGCAGCCTCTGCGGACATTGCTCGCCTCGACGCGGCGCACGGTGGCGCATCGAGACCGCGCAGCGCCGTATACATCCGCCCGAGTGATGCATCGGCCTGTTCGATCTGGGTCAGTGAATAGTTGATCGGGCCGCGATAGTGACTACCGGTCAAAAAATAACGCAGCACTTCGGGATGCCGAACATGGCCAGAGGCTAGCACCTCACGAATTGTGAAAAAATTGCTGAGCGACTTCGACATTTTTTCATCGTCGACATTGACGAAGCCGTTGTGCATCCAAAGCTCGGCGAAGTGATCGCCGGTTGCGGAGCAGGACTGGGCGATCTCGTTCTCGTGGTGCGGAAATTTCAGATCCATGCCGCCGGCATGGATATCGAAATGACTGCCAAGGATTTCGGCCGACATCACCGAGCACTCGATGTGCCAACCCGGACGCCCGGGACCCCAGGGCGAATCCCATGCAGGCTCACCGGCTTTGCCTTTTTTCCAGAGCACGAAGTCGAGGGGGTCGCGCTTGGCCGTGTCGATCTCGATCCGCGAGCCGGCGCGCAGATCTGCCAACCGTTTGCCCGACAGCTGGCCGTAGGGCGCAAAGCTCGCCACCGAATACATGACATCGCCATCGCTCGCGACATAGGCATGACCTTTGTCGATGAGCGTTTGCGTCAGCGCGATCATGCCGGGCACGTATTGCGTCGCGCGCGGCTCGTGATCGGGGCGCAAAATATTGAGACGGTCGTAGTCCTCGTGCATCGCATCGATGAAGCGCGCGGTAAACGTGTTGATCGGTTCACCGAGTTCTGCGGCACGGCGGATAATCTTGTCATCGATATCGGTGATGTTGCGGACAAAAGTCACCGCGAGTCCACGATGCATTAGATAGCGACGGACGATGTCGAAGGCGACTTTGGAGCGAGCGTGGCCGATATGGCAAAAGTCGTAGACGGTATCGCCGCAGAGGTACATTCGCACCTCGCCCGGCCGCAGCGGTGTCAGCGGCTGTTTGCCGCCCGTCAGTGAATTATGGATGCGGATACTCATGACAGTCGCTCGAGACGCTGCAGCGCACGCGCCGCACCCATCAGGGCGAGCAGCGGTGCAATCTCGGGTCCGTGGTCAAGACCCGTCAATGCGAGGCGCAGAGGTTTGAAGAGTTCGGGGCCCTTGCGTCCGGTGCGTTCACGCACTTGGGTGGTTAGGGCCTTCCAATCAGTGCCGTGCTGGCGCAGTGCCTCGGCCGCTGCGGAGAACACCTGCGCAGCGGTAGCGAGTTTAGCTGCGGTGTCGGCGTCGGGTAGTGGTAATTCACCAAAGACCACACTTGCCCAGTGCGCAACCTCGCCGGGTAACACCACGTTGGGCTGAATCGCGGCAACGAAGTCGCGGGCGCACTGATGATCGAGTCCCGTCGGCAGGTACGCGCTCATCCACTCGAGCGCCTGCGCCAGACCGAGCGCGTGAACCGCCTGTTTTTGCCACATCGCCAATTGCACCGGATCGAACCGCGCGGGCGATCGCACGAGATGCGCGGGATCGAAAGCTTGCGCCAGGGCCTCGAGATCGCGCAAATCATTGAGGTCGGTCGAGTGCCCGAGCCGGAAGAGATGGTTGGCAAGCGCCACCGGCAGGTAGCCCGTCTCGCGCAGTTCGCGCAAAGATTTCGCACCGGCGCGTTTGGAGAGCGGCGAGCCATCGGCTGCCGTGATCAGCGACAGATGACCATAGACGGGCGGCACAAGCCCAAGTTCTTTGGCGATCAAAAGCTGTCGCGGCGTATTGGAGAGATGATCTTCGCCACGCAATACGGTGGTGACACCGGTCAGGGCGTCATCGACCACGTTCGAGAAGAAAAAGGCGGCAGAGCCATCGGCCCGTTGCACAATGAAATCGCCGATATCGGCACAGGCGAACCGCCGCTCGCCATGGACTAGATCGCGAAACTCGACATACCCGGAGTCCGGCACGCGAAAGCGCAACGTCGGCTGGCGCCCCTCGGCGAGGCGTGCCGCTCGCTGAGCGGGATCGAGATGGCGGCAGGTGCCGGCGTAGCGCGGAGGACGCCCGGCAGCGAGTTGCGATTTGCGACTGACCTCGATCTCTAGCGGGCTGCAATAGCAGGGATAAACGCGCCCCACCGACTCGAGCTTGGCGAGCGCCTCGCGATACACCCCGCCGCGCGCACTCTGGGCGACCACCTCGCCATCCCAGCCGAGCCCGAGCCAGCGCAGATCCGCCATCAACTGGGCGGTGAATGCGGGCTTGCTGCGTTCCGCGTCGGTATCCTCGATGCGCAACAAAAAACGTCCGCCATGGCGGTGCGCGAGCAACCAGTTGAAGAGCGCCGTGCGCGCATTGCCAAGATGCAGCTCCCCCGTGGGGCTGGGCGCAAACCGGGTCACCATCGTGTGCTGCGACATGATCAAATACTAACTTACCGCTTCGCCTAAAATCGCCCTCGTGCGCCACCTCTTCGTCTCGGATCTGCATCTCGATGGAAGTTCGCCCGCCACGGCCGAGGCTTTCCTGCGGTTTTTATCCGCCGAGGCACGCGACGCCACATCGCTGCATATCCTCGGTGATCTTTTCGAAACCTGGATCGGTGACGACGACCCCGACCCGGTGCGCGATCGCGTCTGTCGCGCCCTGCGCGCACTCGGCGAATCCGGTGTGGCGATCTACGTCATGCAGGGCAACCGGGATTTTCTTTATGGCCGCGAATTCGAGCAGCGCAGCGGCTGCTCGCTGCTGCCCGATCCCGTAGTGCTCGATCTATGCGGCGAACGGGTCTTGCTGACGCACGGCGATCTGCTGTGCACGGACGATCATGCATACCAGGAATTGCGCAGCACCATGCGCAGCGCGGGGTTTCGCGAGCGTGTGTTGGCGCTGCCCATCGATGCCCGACAGCTGCTCGCGAATGCGGCGCGAGCGGGCAGCAAGGCGCACCTGCGCACCACCGCCGCCCACATCATGGACGTGGCACCGCAGGCGGTGGTCGCAGCGTTCGTCGCGAGCGGTACACGCAAGATGATCCACGGGCATACGCACCGACCCAATCGCCATACTCATGTGCTGCGCACGGCGGCCGAAGAATACGAGGCCGAGCGTGTGGTGCTCGCCGCTTGGGACGAGCGCGGCGAATACCTTGAAGTCACGCTGCGCGAAGGCGGATCGACGCCCGAGTGGCGACGCTGTGCGGTCGAGATTGCGCTCAGCTCGGCAATCCGGAGTGAAAATGAAACTCCGGATCGGGCGACGTAACGAGGTCGGCTTCGACCGCCGCAAGTTCTTCGAGACGCTGTTGCCACGGCTGCTCACGCACTGCGGCGGGTTCACGGCGCGCATGCGACTCGGCGAGCTTCAAATACAGCTCGAAATGCCGCGCCTCTGAGGCCTGCAGCCCCACGTAAAGATCGGCGACCGGCGTTGGCAGGCCCTGCCCCGCGGACAACTCACCGAGCAAGCGAAAGCGCTCGCAGGATCGCGCCTCGATGAGCGCACCACAGAGCAAGAGATCGAGCTTGCGGAACGGTTCGTGGGTACGCATCGCCGCGCGCAAGCCCGCGGCATAGCGACCGGGCTTGCGCCGCAGATAGTCGACCCCTCGCTCCTGCATGAGCTTGTCCACCTGCTCGAAATGCCGCAGTTCCTCGCGGGCGAGCTTCGAGAGGCGGGTCGCCAGCGCGCGATCCTCGGGATAAGCAAACATCAGTGCGAGCGCTGTCGAAGCCGCCTTTTTTTCGCAGTTGGCGTGATCGGCGAGCAGTTCCGGCCAACGCCGCACTGCCTCGGCAACCCAGGCCGCCGGGGTCGCTGCGCGCAGAGGTGAAAGCATCAGACGCTGCGGACGATCTTGAGCGAGCTGCCGCCGCTGCGCCGCCTCGCCTTGGCCGCATCCGAACGCTCCTGCTGCAGGCGCGCGAGAAACTCGGTGGTGACATCGCCCGTGACGTACTTGCCCGAAAAGCAGGAGGTGTCGAATTCTTTGACATAGGACTCGTCGTGCTGGCAAGCGAGCTCGAGATCGACAAGATCCTGGTAAATCAGCCAATCAGCACCAATGAATTCGCGAACTTCTTCATTGCTGCGCCCGGCGGCCACGAGTTCGCTCGCTGCCGGCATGTCGATGCCATAGACGTTGGGGTGACGCACAGGCGGCCCGGCCGAGGCAAAATAAACTTTGCGCGCACCCGCCTCGCGCGCCAGCTCGATGATCTGCGCCGAAGTCGTGCCGCGCACGATCGAGTCGTCGACCAGCAGTACGGTCTTGTTGCGGAACTCGAGATCGATGGCATTGAGCTTCGAACGCACCGATTTTTGACGCTCTTCTTGCCCAGGCATGATGAACGTGCGGCCGATGTAGCGATTTTTGATGAAGCCCTCGCGGAACTTCAGCCCGAGACCCTGCGCCAACTGCAACGCGGCGACGCGACTGGTGTCGGGTACCGGAATCACGACATCGATATCGTGATCGGGACGCTCACGGCGGATTTTTTCGGCGAGCCGATCGCCCATGCGCATGCGTGCACGCTGTACCGACACATTGTCGATGATGCTATCGGGCCGCGCGAAATAAACGTACTCGAAAATGCAGGGCGTATGACGCGTGGTCGAGACACACTGCTGGGTATGCACGCGCCCGACCTCGTCAATGAATACGGCCTCGCCCGGGGCGACATCGCGCACCTGCGTGAAACCCAGCATATCGAGCGCGACGGACTCCGAGGCCAGCATCCACTCGATACGCTTCGCAGTCTCGCGCTGACCGATCACGAGCGGACGGATGCCGTTCGGATCACGAAAACCCAATATGCCGTGGCCAATCACCATGGCGACGACGGCATAAGCGCCGCGACAACGGCGGTACAGCGCGCTCACGGCCGCAAACACGTCGGCCGCCGTGACGCGCGGTGTGCCCACGCGCTGTAACTCGGAGGCTAATACATTGAGCAGCACTTCGGAGTCCGACGAAGTGTTGAGATGTCGGCGCTCCTCGCGGGTGAGCACATCGGCTAACTCGCTCGCATTGGTGAGATTACCGTTGTGCCCGAGCACGATGCCGTAGGGCGCGTTGACATAGAACGGCTGCGATTCGGAAGCGCTGTCGTATCCGGCGGTCGGATAGCGCACGTGCCCGATACCAATATTGCCGCGCAGCTCGAGCATGTCTTGCTGACTGAAGACGTCGCGCACGAGACCCTGCCCCTTGCGCATGCAGACGAGACCGTCGACCGCGGTGACGATGCCTGCGGCGTCTTGGCCGCGGTGCTGCAAGACGGTCAGTGCGTCATAAAGCCGCTGATTGACCGGACTTTTGCCAACGATGCCTGCGATGCCACACATGTCGATTGCCTCGCGCCGGTCAGGTAGGAATGCTCGGTCGACCGAGAATACTTTGATTGCGCAGCAACGCCTCGAAATCGATCAGACTGTCGAGGAGTTCTGCAGAGGTTGTCGCCGCGACGCGCAGCTTGGAAGCCTGCCAGACGTCGGCGTCTTGCAGTCCGAGCTGCAAACCGATCAGCGTCAACACGCCGATGACGATCGCGCCCCGTGCCGCACCGAACAGCAAGCCCAGCATGCGGTTGATCGGCGCAAAGATCGTCGCGTTGATCGATTTGCTCAGCAGCACACCGGCGATGGCAATGACGATGAAGGTGACGAGACCCAACAGCAGGCAGGCCACGAGACCCTGAAACTTAGGCTCCGTGATAAAGGACACCACATAGGGTTTGACGAGTTCGCCATAGTGCGAACCGACGTAGAGCGCGATCACCCACGACAACAGACTGAAGACTTCGGCGACGAGTCCGCGCATCAGACCGAGCACCGCAAATACGAGGAAGACGACGGTGATGATGATGTCCAACCACGTCATGCCGGGACCTCTTGCGCCGCATGCCGCTCGCGGCGCGAATTCTACTTCACAACCGATCCGTTGTGCCCGGCTGTCTCGAGCCGCGCGCGCAAGGCGTTTGCCGCCGCACGGTCAGGCTCGGGCCCAACCCGCACCCGATACAGGGTTTTGCCCGATCGCTGGATTTCGTCGACCACGGGTTTGAACTGTTTGTCGCGCAACTTGCGCTCGAGATTGCGGGCGCTGGTCTTGTTTTCGAAGACGCCGATTTGGACGTAGTAGGTCTCGGCGGGCACCACGGCAACTGACGAGGACGCGGCAGCGGCCACAGGCGCAGGCGCAGCCGGCGGCGGCGCTGCGACCGCGGCAGGCGCCGGCTCGACGGGCGGCTTCACTACGCCGCCGGTTGCAGGTACCGCGGCGACGAGCGCAGCCGATTCAGCCGGACCCTGCGGCGCGGGCACCGGCAACGCGACGGGTGCGGGCTCGTTGGCCTCGGGCGCCGCGGCGGCAGCAGGCGTGGCAGCGGCCTCGGTGAGATCGATGCGGATGCTGCGCTCCTCGCCATTCGCCGCAGAAGCATTCGCGGTGTCGGCGGCGGCGCGAACGCGGCTGGCCTGGCCGCTACCCGTCAGCAGTTCG
>VGUP01000061.1 GCA_016874175.1 Gammaproteobacteria bacterium
TGGGTGGATGGCAAAGGCGACAGCCTGCGCATCACCCGCGGCGACCGCAGCGAGATACTCGGCTGCCGCGCGCTCCTGACCGCCGGTGACACTTTCCGCCGCCTGCACCGGCCACGAAAACAGTGTACCCGCGACGATCATCCATGCCGTCACCAACAAAGACAAAGGTTTGCTCGACGTAGATCTCATTCGCGAGGCTCCGGCTAGTTCGCGCCATCGTGTTTGCGGCCTAGAGTCCAACCATTGACGGCCCAGGCGGCAGCAAGCGCAGCGCCGATCAGCGCCGCTCCGGCGGGCGACGCCCCCACTGCATCAAGCGCACTCTTCGCTTGTGCGCCGACGTAATCGGCAGCGCGATACACCGGCACGTCGACAAAACTTTTGGCTTTGTACTTGGACTCGGTGTCAAGCGAGCCCCAAAGCATTTCGCGACCTGGCCTGATGAAGGCGTATTCACCCCACCGGCGCAGTATTTGCAGTGCCGCAATCATGACGAATACGTTGACCACGGAGAGCCCCACGAAACCGAGGAACATCAGCACTGGCACGAAAGTCAGCAGTGTGCGCACCCCGAGTCGCGAGGCAATGCGACCGGTGAGAAAAAGTTGTGAAAAGATCGTCAGTCCCTGCACGATGAAATCGATATTCGCGAATACCTCAGTTCGACGGGTCGTATCGGCGACAGTTTCACTAACGATGCGCAGTTGCTCGAAATAAAGAAATGTATTGACCGCCGACAGCAGCACCACGAACGAAGCAATGCCGAGTAAATAGGGCGAACGCAACACGATGAAAATACCGGCGAACGGATTGCCGCCGAGACCCGTATCGTCACTTGTAGATTCTTTGCTCGCTGCAGCCGATACGGCGACATCCGCCTCACGCTTGCGATTCCAGATGCCGATCAGCACACGCTGGCAAACGATCGCGCCGAGAAACCCTACAGTCCCGAGATACAGTACACCGGAATTACCGATCGAGTCGACCAACAGGCGAGCGGTGAACGGGCCGACTAGGGCGCCGAAAGTACCGCCGGCCGCAATGAAACCGAACAGTCGCTTTGATTGCTCTGCGGAGAACATCTCGAGCAGAAAACTCCAGAATATCGATACCAGCATCAAGTTGATGACGCTGATCCACACATAGAAAAAAGTGCCGACTTGAAGGTTGGACTCATCGACCTGAATCGACGAGCCGATGAAAGCGAGAATGATCGCCACCACGCCGTAGAGCACAGGCAGCAACAGGCTGCGACGCAGCCGGGCCACCAGCCAGCCCCAAAGTGGCACGATCGCGATCGAGAACAAGGCGGTGTAAAGCCAGAGATGAGCGACCCGATCGCGCCCTAGCAGCGTTGCTACCGTCTCGCGTACCGGGCGCACGGCGAAATAACTGCCAAGCACAAAGAAAAACAAACAAAATGCCGCGACCACGGCGGCTGACTCGCGCGGCTCGACGCGCGCGAAACGGACCAGCAGACGCTGCAACCCCGTGGTCTCAGCGCTCATCGGCGGCAAGCCCAGCGAACATGGTGGTGAAATCGGTGCGCGTCCCAGGGCTGTCACCGATCAACTCGAACGTCTTGCTGCGCGCCGCCGAGTTGCCGAGGGCTTCGAGGCAAACGGTCGCCACGTCCGCGCGCGGGATACGGCCTTGGTTGCGCAGATCGTCACCCTGAAAAACTTTGACGCCCGCGCCACCGCCCGGCGCATCAAGGAGTCCACCGGGTCGCACGATCGTGTAGGACACGCCCGAGGATCGCAGCGCGTCCTCGCCTTTTTTCTTCCAGACGAGGATGTTGCCGAACATGCGATTGAGGGGGTGATCGGTATGCGTCGCGCCCATCGACGATACCAGCACGAAATGTTCGACCTTGGTCGCCGCCGAGGCCTCGGCAATTACTTTGACGCCGCCGTAATCCACGCGCTCCGGTGTGTTCTCCGGATCGTTACGGACATTCGAGCCAAGTGCCGAGACCACGTAGTCGACCCCCTTCACTGCGGACTCGACACCCGTACCGGTACGTACGTCGCCGACAACATACTGCACGGCATCGCCGAGTTGGGCGCGGGCCTTCGCTTCATCGCGCACCAAGGCACGTACCTGCAGACCACGCGCGAGGGCCTGCTTCACGACCTCGCGGCCAGTGCCGCCGGTCGCCCCGACCACCAACACGAGCGGGAGGGATTTTTTTTCCGCGGCGAACGTCGGTAAGACAGCGCTCCCCAGCAGCAGCGCGCAGCTGGCGGCAACTACTGACAATGAACAAAGAAATCGGCGGCGATCGACCTGCTGCTTGGCTTGGTTCATGGCGATGACTCCTGTTCGGCTATCCGTCGACGATTGATCGGCAATATTCCGGGTCTGTCAGCTCGACAGCGTCATGCTGGCGAGATCCAGCCGCGCTCCCGGTCGCGGCAGGTGAACTTTGGCGCCCAGCAGCTCGATTTTTTGCTTGAGCGCCTGCGCCGCCTGCCGCTCGCCGTACACCAGGCACGCGGGCGGATGATTGGCCAACGAACCGTACCATCGCAGCAAGTCCGCTTGATCACCATGGACCGACAGTCCGCCGACGGTGTGCACTCTGGCCACGGGGCGGATGAGTTGGCCGTGGATGTGCACCTGCGGCTCGCCATCGACAAGAGCTCCGCCGAGGGTACCGGGAGCCTGAGAGCCGGTGATCATCACATGATATTCCGGGCGTTCGAGGTTGTGCAGGAAGTGATGAAGAATTCGACCGCTGTTGCACACCCGCTACCCGCAATGATGAAAGTGTGCGAACGCACACTGTTGATCGCGCGCGATTGCAGCGCCGTGCGACTCAAGGTGAGATTCGGCAACGTCGGCATGGACTCTAAGCTCGCGCGCAGGCATCTAGCCTCTTCGTCGTAGCGATCGCTGTGCGCCCAATAAACTTTGCTTACTTCGATGGCCATGGGACTATCGAGAAAAATCTGCCAGCGCCGCAAACCCCACTCCGCGAAATGTTGACCGAGCAGATAAAGGATTTCCTGACTACGACCGACGGCAAAGGCCGGCACCAGCACATTGCCGCCATCTTCGTCTGCGGCACGAATCACCTCGCCGATCTCGGCGAGGGTGTCAGCGCGGCTGCGGTGCAGGCGGTCACCGTAAGTGCTCTCCATGAGCACGAGATCCGCAGCTTCGAACCGATGGGCATCGAGTAAGATCGGCGAGTCGTATTGGCCGAGATCACCACTGAACACCACTCGTCGGCTGATACCCGCTGCACTGCACTCGAGCTCGATGCTGCTCGAGCCGAGAATATGCCCGGCATCCCGCGCCTGCAAAGAAATACCAGGTAGCGGCGCGTAGTGCGTGTCGTAACGCACGGTGCGCAGCAGCTCGAGCGTACGCTCGACATCATCAGCCGTGAACAAGGGTTCTTCCGGGGCAGTCCGCCATGCCGCGCTCGACGCTGCACCTCGCGCTCGGCGAGATCGGCGGTGTCGTACAGCAGCAGCGGCAGCAGATCGCGGCACGCGGCGTTGGTGTAGATCGGGCCGCGAAAGCCGCGCTTCACCAGCAGGGGCAAACGCCCGCAGTGATCGATGTGCGCGTGGCTGAGGACGACCGCGTCGATCGCCGCGGGGTCGAAAGGAAACGCCTGCAGGTTGCAGCGCGGCGCATCACGCCCTCCCTGCACCATGCCGCAGTCAAGCAGCAAGGCCCGCCCACCGACCCGCAATATGTGGCAGGAGCCGGTGACCTCGCCCGCTGCACCGAAGAACTCGATCTCCACACCGAACCTCGCGTAACGCCGACTCGGGGCGCCAACTTGGGTATATTCTGCCCAACCCTCGGATGTTAACCGGAGATCTGCCGTGATCAGCCTCAAAGTCAATGGCGTCGAGCGCCAAATCGATGTCGACCCCGACATGCCTCTGCTCTGGGCCCTGCGCGACCTGCTCAAGCTCACCGGAACCAAATATGGCTGTGGCATCGCGCAATGTGGCGCCTGCACGGTTCATCTCGACGGCCAACCCATGCGCTCCTGCGTCATGCCAGTTTCGGCCGTGGGCAGCGCGGAGATCCGTACGGTCGAGGGTCTCTCGGGCGCAGCGGCAACGCATCCGGTGCAACAGGCCTGGATCGAGCTCGACGTGGTGCAATGCGGCTACTGCCAGTCCGGGCAAGTCATGGCGGCGGCGGCCCTGATCGAGCAGAACCCCGCGCCGACCGATGCCGATATCGACGCCGCGATGAACGGCAACATCTGTCGTTGCGGAACCTATCCGCGAATCCGCGCCGCCGTTAAGCGTGCCGCAGAAATCAAACGCGCCGGTACCGCGGCATGAGCGCCGACGGCAGCACCCCGGCGATCGGCCGCCGGCATTTTTTGATTGGTGCCGGTGTGGTGGCGGGCGGGCTGGCTGCCGGTACGCTGCTACGACCCTATCTCGTCGGTGGCCGCGGCGGCGCTGCCCCCAAAGAATTCAAGCCGCATGCCTTCTTGCGCATCGCCGACGACGATACGGTGACCGTGATCATCGGCAAGAGCGAGATGGGCCAAGGCGTCTATACGGGGCTGCCGATGATCCTCGCCGAGGAACTCGATTTCGATCCGCAGCGCCTCAAGGTGGAAATCGCGCCGGTTGATCCGGTGTTCAATCATCCCTTCCTGCCTGCCCAATTCACGGGCGGCAGCATGAGCACCAATACCACCTACGAATCTTTGCGCCACGTCGGCGCGATGGCGCGCAGCATGCTCGTGACTGCAGCCGCAGCGCGCTGGGGTGTCGATGCATCGACGCTGCGCACCGAGGCCGGCAAAGTCATCGATACCGCAGGGCGCGAGCTGCGCTACGGCGAACTCGCCGAGTCGGCCGCAGCTCTGCCGCTGCCTGCCAAAGAAACCATCCGCCTCAAAGATCCGAAAACCTTCAGCTATATCGGCAAACCGCAAAAGCGTCTCGATAGTAGGGTCAAGGTCACGGGCGAGGCCGTGTTCGGCATCGACGTCGATCTGCCGGGGATGCTGATGGCAACCGTGGCCCGCGCACCCGTGTTCGGCGCAAGCGTCAAATCGTTCGATGACACCCGTGCACGCAGTGTTCCGGGCGTAGTCGACATCAAGCAGGTGCCGAGTGGCGTCGCCGTGATCGCTGAGCACACCTGGGCGGCACTCAAAGGTCGCGAAGCACTCAGCGTCGAGTGGGATGACGCCGACGGCAAAAAACTCTCGACCGAGGCGCTGCGCAGCGAATGGCAGGCACTCGCCGCAAAGCCCGGTATCGTCGGTCAAAATATCGGCGATACCGCCAAGGCATTGGCGAGCGGATCGCGACGTATCGAAGTGGAATACGAGTTGCCGTATCTCGCGCACGCGTGCATGGAACCAATGAACGCGACAGCTCTCGTCAAAGATGACGACTGTGATCTTTGGCTCGGCACCCAAAGCCAATCGCAGGATGCGCAATTCGTCGCAGCCGCGTTGGGTATCGACCCCAAAAACGTTCGTGTGCACACCACTTTCCTCGGCGGTGGCTTCGGGCGTCGTGCGAGTGCAGATTCCGATTTCGCCGTCGAAGCGGCCCATGTGGCCAAAGGCGTCGGCAAACCGGTCAAGGTGGTTTGGACACGCGAAGATGACATGCGTCGGGGTTATTACCGGCCGTACAGCATCAGCAAAGTCCGCGCCGCCATCGGCGCCGACGGACTGCCCTCTGCATTTCATCAGGTGATCGTCGGCAAGCCGGTGCTCGCCAACACCGCCATGGGCAAGATGGCGGTGAGCAAGGAAGGTCTCGATCCCTCGTCAGTCGAGGGTACGGCAAATATGGCCTACCCCATCCCGAATCTTCGCGTCGAAGTCCACAACACCACTGAGGCCGTCCCGATTCTTTGGTGGCGTTCCGTGGGTCATTCGATCAACGGTTTCGTTGCCAACGGCGTGATCGACGAATTGGCGGCGCTCGCCAAGCGCGACCCGTACGAATACCGACAGGCGATGCTCGCCGACAAGCCCCGTTATCGCGCCGTGCTCGATGCGGCAGCGGAGCTTGCGGGTTGGGGCCAGCCGCTACCCGCCGGCCGGCATCGTGGTATCGCGCTACAAGAAAGCTTCGGCAGCATCGTCGCGCAGGTGGCCGAAGTTTCGGTAACCGGCAAGGAAGTACGCGTGCATCGCGTCAGTTGTACCGTCGATTGCGGTATTGCCGTGAACCCTGATCAAGTCGTTGCACAAATGGAAAGCGCCATCAACTACGGACTGTGTGCCGTACTCGAGAGCGAGATCACGATCCGCGACGGTGTGGCTGTTCAGGGGAACTTCGACAGCTACCCCGTGCTGCGTATGGCCGCTGCGCCACAGATCGATGTGCGCATCGTGAACAGCGACGGGCCGATCGGCGGCATCGGCGAGCCCGGTACGCCACCGATCGCACCCGCGGTCTGCGGCGCTATCTTTGCAGCGACCAGCAAAAGAATTCGCCGCTTGCCGCTCAGTGCCTCACTGAGCTGAGTTGCCCTCGAGGTAATCGAGCGCCAGATTGGCGAAAGTTCGACTCGCCATCGAGATCGCCGTCTCGTCCACGAAAAAGAGCGGTGAGTGGTTCGACGCCGCCGTCAGCATGTTCTGGTCGCGCGGCGTAACCCCCACGAAGTAGAAAAAGCTCGGTACTTTTTGTCCGAAGAAGGCGAAATCTTCGGCGCCCGTGACCAGCGGTACCGGCCGCACGTTGGCAGCTCCCGCCACCCGTCGCAGCGACGGCAGCACGCGCTCGGTCAACGCCGGATCATTGCGCACCACGGGATTACTGCCCGGGTCGAGCTCGAAGCTGGCGCTTGCGCCGCTCGCCGCAGCGATATTGACCACCATGCGCTCGATATTTTTGACGATCGATTCGCGCTGCTGCAGATCGAAGCTGCGGATAGTGCCCACCATTTCGACATCATCGGGAATGATATTGTGACGAATGCCGCCTTTGATGGCGCCGACGGTGACGATCGCCGGATTCGCCGTGATATCCACCTGACGACTCACCACGGTCTGCAAAGCGTTGACGATCTGTGCTGAAACCACGATCGGATCAACGCCGCTCCATGGCCGTGCACCATGGGTCTGCCGACCTTTGACGACAATGCGATACGAGTCGGAGCCCGCCATCAGCGGGCCACCGCGATAACCCACCATGCCGGACGGCATGTTGGCAAAAACATGCAGACCAAAGACCGCCTCAGGGCGATATTTTTCGAGTACCCCCTCTTTGATCATCAACGACGCCCCGCCCTCCTCACCCGCTGGCGCACCTTCTTCGGCGGGCTGGAAGAAAAACACCACCGTACCCGGGAGCTCGGTCTTGAGGCCAGCGAACGCTTCGGCAATGCCCATCAGTACCGAGGTGTGCACATCGTGACCGCAGGCATGCATCACCCCGACGGTCTCGTTGCGATAGGTGGTGGTGACGCGCGAGCGAAAGGGCAGCTCGTTCTGCTCGACGACCGGGAGGCCGTCCATGTCGGCACGCAAAGCGATCGTCGGTCCGGGTTTGCCGCCGCGCAGAACGCCGACCACACCGGTTTTGGCCACACCCGTCTGCACTTCCATGCCGAGCTTCTTCAGGTGCTCAGCCACGATCTTCGCGGTGCGGAATTCGCGGTTGGAGAGTTCGGGATTTTGATGGAAATCGCGACGCCATTCGATGACCTGCGGCTCGAGTTTGCTGATCGCGGCATCGAGTCGTGCGTGCAAATCTTGCGCTGCGGCTTCACCCGCCGCAAAGCTCAGGGCAGCGACCATACCAAAGAAAAGAAAGACTGGCGATTTCGACATGCGCGTCATGGGAACCTCTTTAAACAACGCGTACCAATTCGTAGATCGACAGTCGCCCGTTGCGCTCACCCGCTGCCACGAAGCGTCCGTCCGGCGACCAGCGCAAGCAAGTGGGCTCAGCCACCGTCAGCTGCGCATCAAGCGCCGTGGTGGCCTTGCCCGGCAACCACAAAGATAACCGCCAATCGCGCCCACCCGTGACGAGATAGTTGCCGCCAGGCTGAAAAGCCAGACATTCGACGCGGTCAGTGTGCCCCCGAAGTTGCAAGGGACGCGAACCCTCCGGTCCCTTGCCGCCGAAATCCCAAAGCACGATCTGCTCGTCGGCGGCGGTGGCGAGATAACGCGAATCACCACTCCAACTCATGCCGTCGACTCGCCCTGGATAACCGCGCATCTGCGAATCACGCCCTGTGGACAGATGCCAGAAGTGCACCGTGCCGTCCTGCGTGCCGGTCGCCAGAAAACGACTGCTGGGGCTGAATGCTGCCGTCAGGCACGGCGCGGGCCACTTGTAATGCCGCAACTGAAAGCGTGGCGGCTCAACGCGGTGTACGACCAGCCCCCCGTTCATGGCCGCTGCGAGATCACGTCCGGGTTTGTCCCACCCCAGCGCCGTTACCGTCGATGCGAGCGGCGCTAACGCATGTTCGAGTACCAGCGACGGTGCCCACAAAGAAATCTGCTTGCCCGTAGCGGTAGCCAGTCGCTGGTCATCGGGTGACCAAGCAAGCGCCGTCGTCCAGTTCATCGACGGTCGCTGTTGGGCAACGAGAGCGCCCTCGGCATCAAACAGCGTGATCCGCGAATCTTGTCCGCTGCTCGCGAATGCGCTGCCGCCGGGCCGCCAGGCCACGGCCAGCGTACCCATTCCGTGCTGGCCAACTTCGCGCGCCTCGAGTGCAGACTCGCTGCGCTTGGCCAAAAATACTTTGCCCTCGCCGCCCGCCACGGCGAGCCGCGTCGTATCCGTCGACCAAGCGATATCGACAATATAATCGTCGAGCTTGAGCTCGCCGCGCGGCTCAAGGATCGCGTTCGGCGTTTTCACGCGAGACACGAGTGGAGCCCGGCTTCGAGCTCTTGACGATCGAGATTGCGGCCAATGAACACCAAGGTGTTTTGCCGGGCAGCGCCCGCAGCCCACGGCCGCTCGAGCTGGCCATCGAACATCATGTGTACGCCATGGAACACATAGCGTCGGGCTTCGCCTTTGAGCGAGATCACGCCTTTCATGCGAAAAATATCGGCACCGCGGCTCTTCAGCAGATAAGACAGCCAATCATTGAGCTTCTGCGGATCGAGTGGACGCGGATCGCTGATACCGATCGAGGAAATTTCCTCATCATGATGATGCGAAGCAAAGGCCCGCTGCACGATGGGCTTCGCGCCTTCCACGCGCAGATTGAACTCTGCAGGCGCATGCTCACAAAAAATTGCATGGGCGCCAGCAGCGGCAACATCGACAACGAAGTGACTACCCTCGTAATTCACATCGATGGCATGCAGGGCAGGTGTCGCTTTCAGCGAGCCCCCGCAAGTGACCGTCACCGCTTCTTCGGCGAACGCGCGGACCGCGGGCTCGATCGCCGCGGCGAGAGCTTGCTCGGTCGCCGCCGCGACTGGTAGCACCACAAGCCCAAGACCTTTGTCATGGGCATGCCCGTGATGGTCGTGATGATGATGGACGTGCGCCTCGGCGCCGGTGCGCAGCGTGTGCTGCCCCGCGGCCAGCTGATACACGCCCGCCCACTCGAAGGGATATTGGGGTTCTAGAAAAGAGCCGTCGAGCGCCAGTGCACGCTGCAGGTCGAAGGCGCCGACATCCAGTACGCGATCGATGGGTACATTCGCGTTCTGCGTACGGAAAATACGCGCGGTACCGTTGATGGCGCGCACCCGACGCTCGATGCGCTCGAGTTCGGCTTTACCGACGAGGTCGGTTTTATTGAGAAGAATGACATCGGCAAAGGCGACCTGCTCACCCGGCTCTTTCATTTCATCGAGATGCTTCTCGATATGTCGCGCATCGACCAGTGTGACGATGGCATCGAGCAGAAACTGCTGCTTGAAGTCATCGTCCAAAAAAAACGTCTGTGCGACCGGACCGGGGTCGGCCATGCCGGTGGTTTCGACGATGATGTAGTCGAACTTGTCGCGACGCTTCAGCAGCTGTCCGAGAATACGTAGCAGGTCGCCACGCACGGTGCAGCAGATGCAGCCATTGTTGGTCTCGAAGATTTCTTCTTCGGCACCGATCACCAGCTGGTGATCCACGCCGACCTCACCGAATTCGTTTTCGATGACAGCGATGCGCTTGCCGTGATTCTCCGAAAGGATGCGATTGAGCAGAGTGGTCTTTCCAGACCCCAAAAATCCCGTCAAGACGGTGACGGGAATCCGATCTATGGTAGCCATATGTGGCAAATGATAACTTAAGGCATGGGTAAGCCTTTGGAGTACATGCCACACGATCACGCAACACCCCACGATCATGCCGCCTGCATTGATCACGCGGTGCGCACAGCTGCGGACATCTGCGCGCAGCGTGGTCTCAAGCTCACGCCCGTGCGTCGCCGTATTCTCGAGATTGTCTGGCGCGCGCACGCGCCGATCGGCGCCTATGACATCCTAGCCGAGCTCGCCAAAGAGCGTGATAAGGCGGCACCGCCCACCGTTTATCGCGCGCTCGAATTTCTGATCAATGCCGGGCTAGTGCACCGCATCGATTCGATCAATGCCTTCATCGGCTGCGACGAACCGGCGCGTGCGCACATTGCGCAATTTCTGGTGTGCCGCAAATGTCACCGGGTCGTGGAAATCGACGATTCGGGCATCAATCGTTTGCTGGCAGAAAAATCTCTGGCCGCCGGATTTCGCATCGAGCCGACGTCGCTCGAAATCAAGGGGTTGTGCGGGGAGTGCGGAGACGCCTGAGTCAGCGCAGGGCCACCAGCCAAATGCCGAGAAGCAGCAGCGCGATGCCGACAAGTCGAGTCAGCGTCACCGGGTGCTGCTGAAAGCCGAGTAGGCCGTAGTGATCGACGATCACGGAGGCGACCATCTGACCGCCCACCGTCAGCGCCAGCAGCAGCAGGGCGCCGAGACGCGGGCCCGCAAACGTGGCAACGCCAACATAAGCCGCACCGAACAAACCACCCAACCACGCCCAAGCCGGCACCTGAGTAAAAGCGTCGCGTGCCGGTAAGGCATGCCGCGACATGACGAAGAACACGGCAAGCGCCGCAAGACCCACGACGAAGTTGGCGATCGTGCCATAGAGGGCTCCGCCCAGCATCCGCCCCACGGCGGCATTGAGTCCGATCTGCACGACGAGGCCGACACCCACCAGAAAAGTAAGCAGCATGGACAAGGATTGCATGCGGTCAGCCTCCGTTTTTCGCGCCGTAGCGGGCCGCGATCCACGCACGACCCCGTGCACTCGACAGCATCACGAGTACGACGCGCCAGAACAGACGTTTGGCGAACGGGACACGGCGCGGCGGAATGGCAGCATAGACCGCCCTGCCCACATCTTCGTGCACGAGCCGCTGCGGGCGTTGTTCGGAGATTGTCACCCGCGGAAGAATAGCGGCGGAATTGCCCTCCGCGCTAGGCTTGGCACACGGTGAACAAACTGCCACAACATTCACAGGCGCTGGTCACCCGGCTGCTCGATGCCTATTGCGCACGCATTTGCCCACCGCTCGCGCGCAATACGGTGCTGATCGGCTATCGCATCGAGGGCGATCAGGTGGTGATCCACGAACTGCGGCGTATTCTCGGCGTCGCGGGCACTCGGGAGCCCGTACCTGTTGCGAGGTTTCGCTATCGATCGAGCAGTGGCGATTGGCTGCTCGATTATTTTGAGGATGGGGTCTGGCAGCGTTACCGTCCGCTGTTACGCAGTCAAAGTTTTCTCGAGTTGCTGCGCGAGTTCGACCTGGATCCGACCGGGCTTTTTTGGGGCCGGCTCGATGGCAAGAGTCTGCGCTGGTGCAGCTCGCGTGGACGTTGTATCGACTGCGACCTGCGTTATCAGCAAGTGCTGGGTCTTGCTGCCCCACTCGCCGCGGCGGCAACCTCGATCTTCAGCGTACCGTCAACTCGACGCTGACCGACTGCTTGCGCTCGCCACGCGCGAGCACGGCGCTGATCTTTGCTCCCGGCGAGTAGGTCTTGAGTATTTCGGAAAATTCCGCGAGCCCTGCGACGACCTTGCCATCGATCTCCAGCAGCACGTCGCCCGTCACGAACCCCGCTCGCGCAGCCGGCGAGTCGGGAACCACCGACTCGGCACGCACCCCGGCTCCCTGATGCGCATAGTCCGGAACCAGCCCGAAAGAGACGCGACGTGGTGCCGTCGCGGCCGCGGCATTACCGGTGTTGCTCGCGGCAGCACCACTGGCTGCAGCGCTATTTGCTGACGTCTTGATGGTCACGGTCAAGGCTCCGGGACGCTGCACCAAATAATCGAGCGCTTCGCGAGCGACGCTCGCCACTTTCACGAGACCATCACTATCGATGCGATCAGCGGTATCGGTCGGTCGGTGATAGTCGAGGTGCGCGCTCGTAAACAACTGCACGCCGGGAATACCGCGCTCGATGAAACTTTGCTGATCGGAAGACTGCGCGGCGTCGGGAATATTGCGGATCGGAATACCGGTCGAAAACGTGATGCCGCGGAAAACGTGCTGCCACTCGCTCGCCGTACCGGTGGCGAGGGCGGAGATCTCGCCTTTGCCAAGACGGCCCACGGTGTCGAGATTGAGCACGGAACGGATCCCTGATAGCGGCACCGGCGGCTGCGCAACGAAATGACGCGACCCCTGGAGTCCGGCCTCTTCACCAGAGAACGCTACAAAGATCAGCGTCCGTGGTGGATTCCCGCCTGCAGCAAAGATACGCGCGAGTTCGAGCAACACCGCAACGCCGCTCGCGTTGTCATCCGCACCCGGATGAATCTGGCCGATCTCGCTCAGGCGTACACCCGGCCCGCTGCGACCCAAGTGATCGTAGTGCGCCGAAACGATGACCGCTTCGCCGTCAAAACGCGTATCGCTGCCCGGCAATACGCCGATCACATTGCGCAAACGCAAGGCTTGTTGTGCGCCCGGCGGCGTGAATTCGAAGGGCTGGAAGTACGCGTCGAGCCCCTGACCCTCGTGCAGCGGCTTCAACTTCGCAGCCTTGAACGCTGACGCCACGTACTCGGCCGCCGCTTCGAGACCGGCGGTGCCCATGCCGCGTCCCTCGCGCGCAGGGTCCGCAAGCCAAACGACGTCTTTCATCATCGCAGTTGCGTCAAAAACTGCAGGCAGACGCGCGAGTGCCGCACGCTTGGCGTAGCCACCGACAGGCAGCGGCAGGCTGCGCGCTACTGGCAGACGCAGATCGACATGCAGCGGAGAGTCGGCTGCGGGCCACTCGCCTTTGGCCATGTTGGCGGGCTCTTCGCCAATAAAACCCAACCAGGAATATTTGCCGTAATGTGGCAACTTGCGCGCCAGACCTGCGGCGGCAACCAAAGGATCGACGACCACCCAAGCCACCGCCTTAACAGGGTTTGCCGGATGCCGACGCACGATCACGGCAGAGTGCCCTGCAAAAGGAATGGTCGTTCCGCCAGCGCCGATCGCCTGCTGATCGAGCTGAAAACCGATGCTGGGATCGGCAGCGAACAGTTT
>VGUP01000062.1 GCA_016874175.1 Gammaproteobacteria bacterium
ATTGAGCAGCACAACCCAGTTCTCGCTCGGCTCTTTGCTGGCGAGCCATTGCGCGATCACGGTCGTCTTGCCGCAGCCGAGTGGCCCGGTGACGACCCAGGCGGGAATCGGCTCAGCCTGTGCTCGGTTGGCCATCGAAGCCCACGAGTGGGGCGTACAGGTCGGGTCGCCGATCGCGGAAGACGCCCCAACCGGTGCGCTGTCGCGCGATCTCGGCGAGATCGAATGTCGCCGTAATCACGGCATCACCCTCTTCGCCGGCCTCGGCTACCTTGGCGCCCGTCTGATCGGCAATGAACGACGAGCCATAGAAGCGGATCCAAAGATTTTTCGGGTCTTGAGCCGACCGCTCGATACCGTGGCGGTTCGACGCGATCAACGGCATGAGGTTGGCCGCCGCATGTCCTTGCTGGGTTCGCTGCCAGTGCGGCCGCGAGTCGAGCGCCGGCGCCGGTGGTGGCTCGCTGCCGATCGCGGTCGGATAAAGCAGCAGTTCAGCGCCCATCAGCGCCATCGAACGCGCGCACTCCGGAAACCACTGATCCCAGCAAATGCCGACGCCAATGCGCCCGTAACGCGTATGCCAGACTCGAAAACCGGTATCGCCCGGACTGAAGTATTGTTTTTCCTGATACCCCGGGCCGTTTGGAATATGCGATTTCCGATAGATACCCAACAGCTCACCGTCGGCGTCGAGCATACCCACGGTATTGAAATAGGCCTGATTAGCCCGCTCAAAGAAACTGATCGGCAACACGACGCCGAGCTCGCGCGCCACGCCACGGAAATGCCGCAGGGCATGATTTTCTTCGACCGTGGTGGCGAGCGCAAAATAGGCCGGCTCCTGCTCGATACAGAAGTATGGCGTTTCGAAAAGCTCTTGCAGCGAAATGACCTGCGCGCCGCGCGCCGCCGCCTCGCGCACCAGCGACTCGGCACGCGCGATATTCGCGGCGGCATCCCAACTGCAGGCGAACTGTGTCGCGGCGACCGTGACCTTGCGCGAGGATGCGTTGAGAGTGCTCATCGAACTCAGCCTCCTGTCGGCCCGAGGCCCGTGGGTGCCAGCCCTTTCGGCGCCAGCAAATCGGTGATGCGGATCGCCGTCTCGAGCGCGCGCAAGCCGTCCTCGCCACTGACCACCGGTGCGCGCCCCGCAACGATGCAATCGAGGAAGGAACGAATCTCGGCACGCAAGGCATCGCCCTGCTCAAAACTTTGCTCTTCGATAGTGACCGGCAACTCGCCAGCGACCGGGACTGCGCGCTTCGCAATCGTGGTCAGAATGCGCTGCTGCAGATCGATCGACAGATAGGCATCGTCGCGAAACACGCGCAGCTTGCGCTCGGTTTTCAGACTGACCCGGCTTGCCGTGACATTGGCGACACAGCCGCCCACGAAGCGTAGTCGCACGTTGGCGATATCGACCGCGCCCGAAAACACCGGCGTGCCCACGGCATCAACCGATTCCAGCGGCTGACCGACGATGCTCTGCACGATGTCGATATCGTGAATCATGAGATCGAGGATCACATTGACGTCGGTGCCCCGTTCTTTGAACGGCGCGAGTCGCTGACACTCGATGAAGCGCGCGCCCTCGAGCCGCGAGCCCGCCGCCACGATGGCCGGATTGAAGCGCTCGAGGTGGCCCACCTGCAAAACTCGCTGGCAGCGCGTGGCCATGTCGATGAGTTCGCGCGCTTGCGCGACCGTTTCGGTAATCGGTTTCTCGACGAGCACGTGCGCGCCAGCCTGCAGAAAATCGCGGGCAATGGCGAAGTGCGCCGGGGTGGTGGTCACGATACTGACCGCATCCACGCGTCCCAAGAGGTCGCGGTAATCGGCGTAGGCCGTGATCGAGAGCTCGCGGGCGAGCGCGTCGCGCGCCTCGGGGCGCAGATCGACCACCCCCACGAGCTGCGATGTGCTCTCGCTCGCGTATTTTTGTGCGTGGAAACGACCGAGATACCCGGCGCCGAGCACGGCTGTTCGTAAGCTAGCCATGCCGTATTATGCCCGCATGGCGCGCAAGAACCGGAAGCTCGATCTCGTCACCCTGAACCGCGAGGCCCGACTGTTGCTCGGCGCCGTGATCTTCGGCGCCGTGGCCTTGCCGCTGCTCATTTGGGTGACGGGTCGGGGGCTGCTCGGCCCTTACGCGAACGGCGGCATGTTCGCCATCCTCGGCGATTTCTTCACCCTGCTCTTTTCAGGCTCGCTCGCCGCCTGGATTCTGCTGTTTGCGCCGTACACATTGCTGTCGGCGCTGCGCTTTGCCAACTGGGCACTACGACGGCTCTAGTCCGCACTCGCGAGGCTACGCTCGCGCGCCGCGCGAAACTCGCTCTTGGCGTACCAACTCGGGAAGCTCTGCTCGCGAGCGAGCGTCGCGCCAACCTCATACAGCAACGCAATATCCTGCAAGCCGCCGCGCAGGTCGGTGCCTGGCACCCACTCATCCGAGGGCTTGTGATAGTGCTTCAGCGTCCATTCGGCGTTTTGCGCGCGCGTCCATTCAGCGCCCTTCTCGCGATCGTCGATGCCGAGCTTGATGTAGAGCGCAGGCACGCCGGCCTTGGCAAAGTTGAAGTGATCCGAGCGATAAAAGAAACCGTTCTCGGGTGTCGGCTCTTCACGCACCGCGCGATCCTGTTTGGCGGCCGCGCGCGCGAGATATTCTTCGAGCTGCGAGGCGCCCGCGCCCACCACCGTGACATCGCGTGTGGGACCACCCCAAGTGATCGCATCCATGTTGAGCGCAGCGACCGTGCGCTTGAGCGGGGAGATGGGATTGGCGACGTAGTACGCCGAACCCAACAAACCACTTTCTTCGAGCGTCACTGCCAAAAATACGAGCGAACGCTCGGGGCGGCGACGTGATTCGGCGAAGGTCTTGGCAATGGTCAACAACCCCGCTGTGCCCGTGGCGTTGTCGAGCGCGCCGTTGAAAATATTGTCACCACTACGGGCCAAAGTTTTGCCAAGGTGATCCCAATGGGCCATGTAGACGATGTACTCGTCAGGACGCTTGCTGCCCTTGAGCTTGGCCACCACATTCGGCGACACCGAGCGGCGAATCGTGTTGCGCACGAAACCCCCGGCACGCTCGGCGAGCGGAATCGGCTTGAAGCCGGGCTGGCTTGCGACCATCAATAATTGTTCGTAACTGTGGCCGTTGGCTTGCAAAAGTGCGTCGCCGGCTGCGCGCGTGATCCAACCTTCGATCGCAGCGCGGCTCGCGTTGTCATTGGCGCTCACCGTATCGAGCTGCGGACCCATCCAACTGTTTTGCACGGTGTCCCAAGGGTAAGCGGCCGGTTTGTCATCGTGGATGATGATGGCCGCAGCAGCACCCTGTCGCGCCGCCTCCTCGAACTTGTAGGTCCAGCGCCCGTAGTAAGTCATCGTCCGACCACGGAAAAGATTGGCATCGCCCGTGGCAAAGCCCGGATCGTTGATGAGGATCACGGCGGTCTTGCCACGCATATCGACGCCCGCGTAATCATTCCAGCCGTACTCAGGCGCGACCACGCCATGCCCCACGAACACCAGCGGGCTGTCAGACACCGTCACCTCGGGGACGGGTCGCTTGGTCCAAATGACCATGTCCTTGCCATAGGCAAGCTGCGTCGCGCCGAAATTGAGACTGGCATCGCTGCCCGCAGTGATCTCAACGATCGGCACCTGCTGCACCCAGGAGTCGCCGTTGCCAGGCTCGAGGCCTAGCTTTTTGAACTCGCTGATGAGGTAATCGACGGTCTTGCGCTCACCCGCAGTCCCGGGCTTGCGACCCTCGAACTCGTCGCTCGCGAGCGTGACAATGTGGCGCTCGTAGTCCGCGGCGGAAATCGGCGGCGGCAGGCTTTCGCGCGGCGCGCCGGAACAGGCGGCCAGAAACAGTACTGCCGCGGCGGGCGCCGCGAGGCAGGCAGACTGACCATGTTTGGCCGACAAAATGGAAAACAGCGTCATGAATCTCTCCGTCCGGTCATTCCCTCGGCCACATGATCCAGCCGAGCAGCACAAGCATGAGGGCAAGCAGCGCTTGCGGCCAGCGCCGCCAGCTCGTCTCGCGTAATTCACCATAAAAACCGCTCGCCGACACGACCGCCAGCACGGCCGAGCCGCCAAGCGCCCGCAGCAGCGGCGGGAACTCTTCGCCGATCCGGTCGGCGTATTCCGGCAGCAGCAAAAAAACGATGAGCGTGAGCACGAGCGCAACGGTGATCGACACCGTCGAACCCATCACGATGCCGAGCAAAATGGATAGTGGACGCATGGGAAAAAACCGACTGGAGCGACGCCGCACTTGAAGGGGCGCGGCCGACGTTCTAGGCTGCACAAATCTTACAGTACATCCACCGCCGATGAATCCCTCCGGACGCCGTCCCACCGCGCTCTTTGCCGTCACCTTGCTGTCGATCGGGTTGCTTACCGTGGGCAGCTCCTCGCGGCTCACCGCCGACACCTCCGCACTGCCCCCAGGGGCGCTCGCGCCCTCGGCACGCGAGCGCATGATCGCGCGCCGGGTGGGCTCGCTGCTCGAAGACAACCACTACAGCCAGATGAAGATCGATGACGCGATGTCCCCTCGCGCGATGGACAAGTTCATCGACGGGCTCGATGGCCAGCGCAGTTATTTTTTGGCCAGTGATATCGCCGAGTTTCAGCCTTATCGACTGCGCTTCGACGACATGATCCGCACCGGCGATATCGAACCGGCCTACGCCATGTTCGCGCGCTACCAGCAACGCAATCGCGAGCGTATTCAATACGCGCTCTCGCTGCTTGATCGCGAACCCGACTTCACGCTCGATGAAGTCTTCGAGTTCGATCGCGAAAAAGCACCGTGGCCCACCACGATCGCCGAGCTCGATGAACTTTGGCGCAAGCGCGTGAAGAACGATGCGCTCTCGCTGCTGCTCGCCGGCAAAACCTGGGCCGAGGCCCGTGACGTGCTGCGCACGCGCTATGATCGCGTGCTCAAACGCGGCGATCAAATCAAACCCGAAGAAGTGTTCGAACTCTTCCTCAATTCCTACGCGCGCACCTTCGACCCGCATTCCAACTATTTCTCGCTACGCCAGTCCGAGGAATACAAGATCCAGATGAGCCTCAATTACGAGGGCATCGGCGCCTCGCTGCAGCTTGTCGACGATTACGTCACCATCATGAATCTGATTGAGGGTGGCCCAGCGGCGGCGGCGGGCACGCTCAGCGTCAACGACCGTATCACCGCGGTCGGTCAAGGCAAGGACGGCGCGCTCACCGATGTGGTCGGCTGGCGTATCGATGATGTCGTACAACTCATACGCGGCAAGGGCGGTACGCTGGTGCGTCTGCAGATTCTGCCGGTGGGCGCTGCGCCGGGCTCGCCCGAAAAAATCGTCGAGTTCACGCGCGGCAAGGTCACGCTCGAAGCGCAAGCCGCGCGTAAGACGATCAAAACTATCAAGCGTGGCGATCGCGAATACCGCGTCGGCATCATCAATGTGCCGGGCTTTTATTCCGACTACGACGGTCAACGCGCGGGCGATGCCAACTACCGCAGCACCACTCGCGATACGCGCAAGTTGATCGAAGAAGTCAAGAGCGAAAAAATCGATGGCTTGGTGATGGATCTGCGCGGCAACGGCGGTGGCTTTCTGCCCGAGGCCCAATCACTGACCGGTCTTTTCGTGGATCGTGGGCCGGTGGTGCAGGTGCAGTTCTCCAACGGTCAAAAAGAAGTCCTCGATGACTCGGACTCCGGGGTTGTCTACAACGGCCCGCTAATCGTGCTGATCGATCGCTTCAGCGCCTCGGCCAGCGAAATCTTTGCCGGTGCCATTCAGGATTATCGGCGCGGCGTGGTGGTCGGTCAGCGCAGCTTCGGCAAGGGCACGGTACAAAATCTGGTGCCGCTGTCGCGCTGGAGTGCGCGACCGGTCAATGGCCAGCTCACCGTCACCATCGGCAAGTTCTACCGCGTCACCGGCGAGAGCACGCAACATCGCGGCGTCGAGCCTGACGTTAAACTCGCCTCGCCCATCGATCTCAAGGATGTCGGTGAGAGCGCGCTCGACGACGCCCTGCCTTGGGATCGTATCCAAGGTGCCGATTTCCGTGCGCTCGATACGCAATTGCCATCGATCGCCGAGCTCGCCATGGAAGAAAACGCCCGTCGGCAGCGCGATCCCGACTACCGTTGGCTGGTGAGTGACATTGCCGCACTCAATGAAATGCGTAAGCAAAAGTCGTTGTCACTCAATCTCGAAAAGCGCAAAGCGGAACGCACGCGTCTCGAGAACGAGCGACTCAATCGCGAAAACTCGCGCCGCGATGCACGCGCCGAGACGCCACTCAAGGCAATCGGCGAACTCGATGGCTCAAAATTCCCGGATGTGGTGCTCGATCAGTCGGCCGAAGTCATGGTCGACATGCTGAAGACGGCGGCGCCCGCGAAACCCGCGAAGCCCCGCCCAGTCACGGCGCGGCGCGAAGCCGCGTAAAGCCGTGCCCGCGCTCGCGGCAATACTCGAGCCATTTGTTGAGCATGATGTTGCGCGCCCAGCGCTGATCTAGATCTTGACCCGCGTGCTGTCGCCAACTGCGCAGCAAGGGGTGCTCGTGGCGATTGGCCCATGAGTGCGCCTCGGCGAGCCGGGCATCGTGATAGATGCGTACTTCCATGTCAGGCGCCGAGGGGATTGCAGAGCCCTCACCGAACACATAGGTGAGCTGCAGCATGGTGGTATACGGAGAGCGCTCGATGACGGCGAGTTCGAGCTCCACATCACCCTGCACGCTGGAGCGATGCAAACCATCGAGAGAGTGCAGCTCGCCCGCAAGCTGTCCGAGCCGGCGGTAATTGCTCTCGTAAAGACTCATCAACGCGACAAAACTCCCTGGCCGCGAACGCCAACTCGTCGGCAGCAAAGATTCAGTGGGCAGGTGCTGCGAGAGCCACTGCCGCAAGTCGCCTTTGCCACGCGTACGCGAATCCATGACCGACACTATAGCCAAAATCCTTGAGGAATCGCGAGCTGCGAGGCAGGCGCTTTGGCAGACCTTGCCGTCATGGGCGAATGCGGCGCTCGACGCCAGTCGCCTCCAGAATACGCGCCGAGATTTCCTCGATCGAACACTCGGTCGTGTCGAGCACCGGAATGCCATTACGCTGAAAGATGGCATCGGCCGCGCGCGTCTCGAACTGCACTTGTTGCGCCGAAGAATAGCGACTGTTCGGACGCCGCTCCTGACGGATCTGTTGCAGCCGCGGTGGCGCGATGCGCAGGCCGAACAGCTTGCCTTTGTGCGCCTGCAGCGCCGGCGGTAGCCGCGTCGACTCGAGATCGTCATCGGTCAGCGGATAGTTGGCGGCAAACACGCCGTATTGCATGGCGAGATAAAGACACGTCGGTGTCTTCCCCGAGCGTGACACGCCGACCAGGATCAGATCGGCACGGCCGTATTCGCGGTTCGAGCCGTCGTCGTTGGCGAGCGCGTAGTTGGTGGCATCGATACGAATCGCGTAAGCGACCGAGTCCGAAATGCCATGGGCCTTGCCTGAGCTGTGACTTGAGAGCGTACCGAGCTCGTGCTCCATTGGACCGACGAAGGCGTCAAAAAAGTCCAGAAAAAGCGCGTTGGCAGATCTCAGGACCAGACGCAGATCGTCTTGGACCAGCGTACTGAAAACGATCGGTCGTGCGCCGTCTTCGGCACCGGCGGCATGGATGCGTCGAACGGCGTCTTCCGCCTTGTCAATGCTGGACACAAATGGCAGAGTCACGGCCCGAAAACCTTGGCCGTCGAACTGCGTCAAGAGGCTGTGCCCCATGGTCTCCGCCGTCACGCCGGTCTGGTCCGAAACGAAAAACACCGTTCTGGTCGTCACTCTCGTCCCTCCCCGTCGCTCATTATCCTGACCGTCAGTCTTTCACCGCCGTTGCCCGAGGACAAGCCATTGCGCGTAGACCCCACGACCGCACTCGTACTGCCGTTCGAAGACCTGAGCATGCATGACGTCGAAATCGTCGGCGGCAAAAATGCCTCGATCGGCGAAATGATCGGTTCGCTCGCAAGACTTGGGGTCAAAGTGCCGGGCGGCTTCGCGACCACCGCCGCAGCCTATCGGCAAATGCTCGCGCAAGATGGGCTCGATGAACGTATCCGCAACGTACTCGCCGACCTTGATGTCGATGATGTCGTGCGTCTGGCCGAAGTGGGCGCCAACATCCGCCGCTGGATTCTCGAAGCGCCCTTGCCCGCCGAACTCGAGCGCGCGGTGCGTGAAGGTTATCGTCGCTTTGGCACCGACGCCGCGGTTGCTGTGCGCTCCTCGGCGACCGCCGAAGATTTGCCTGAGGCTTCTTTTGCCGGTCAGCAAGAAACCTTTCTCAATGTGCAGGGCGAAGATGCAGTCATCGAAGCCATGCGCCACGTGTTCGCCTCGCTCTTCAACGACCGGGCGATTGCCTATCGTGTGCATCAAGGCTTCGATCATTCGCTGGTTGCACTCTCTGCCGGCATTCAGCAGATGGTGCGCTCCGATCTCGGTGTAAGTGGCGTCATGTTCACGCTTGATACCGACTCGGGTTTTCGCGACGTGGTGTTCATCACGGCCTCTTACGGTCTCGGCGAAACCGTCGTCCAAGGCGCCGTCAACCCGGACGAGTTCTATCTCTACAAGCCGGCGATCCGCGAGCATCGTTCCGCCGTGCTGCGACGCAACCTCGGCGCCAAGGCCATCAAGATGGTTTATGGCGCGCCGGGCTCGGGCGAACGCGTACGCACCGTCGATGTACCCCCGGCGGATCGTAATCGCTTTTCTTTGAACGACGACGACCTAGTCGCGCTCGCGCAGCAGGCCTTGATCATCGAGCGGCACTACGGCCGACCGATGGATATCGAGTGGGGCAAGGATGGCGCGAGCGGCGAGCTCTTCATCCTGCAGGCACGCCCTGAGACCGTGCAAAGCCGCAGCGGTCGCACCATCCAGCGTTACACGCTTGCCAAGCGCTCGCGCGTGCTCACCGAGGGGCGCAGCATTGGTCAGCGCATCGGCGCTGGAACTGCGCGGGTGATCTCCTCGGTGTCGCAAATGGCCCGCGTGCAGGAAGGCGACGTCCTGATCGCCGACATAACTAATCCCGATTGGGAACCGGTTATGAAGCGCGCCTCGGCCATCGTCACCAACCGCGGTGGTCGCACCTGCCACGCCGCGATCATCGCGCGTGAGCTCGGAATTCCGGCAGTCGTCGGCTGCGGCAACGCCACCGACGTCATCCGCGAGGGTCAGCCGGTCACGGTCTCCTGCGCCGAAGGAGACACCGGTTATGTGTACGAAGGGGCGCTCGATTTCGAGCGACGGCAGATCGAGCTCGATTCTTTGCCACCGGTGCCCGTCAAAATAATGATGAACGTCGGCAACCCCGATCGCGCCTTCGACTTCGCCGGCATTCCGCACCGGGGCGTCGGTCTTGCGCGCCTCGAGTTCATTATCAACCGCATGATCGGCGTGCACCCGCGTGCGCTCCTCGAATTCGACAAACTCGATCCGGCACTACGCGAAGAAATCCGCACACAAATGGCGGGCTACGCCGATCCGGTCAGCTTCTATGTCGACAAGCTCGCCGAGGGCGTCGCGCAGATCGCTGCGGCCTTCGCCCCCGAGCCCGTCATCGTGCGGCTCTCCGACTTCAAATCGAACGAATATGCGAACCTCATCGGCGGGCGTCTTTATGAACCCACCGAAGAAAACCCGATGATCGGTTTTCGCGGCGCGGCGCGTTACGTCGACCCCGCCTTCCGCGCATCTTTCGAACTCGAGTGCCGCGCGCTGCGCAAAGTCCGCGGCGAGATGGGTCTTGCCAACGTGCAGGTGATGGTGCCCTTCGTGCGTACGCTCACCGAAGCGGCCGAGGTCACCCGCCTGCTCGCCGCGAACGGTCTCAAGCGCGGCGAGAACGATCTCAAGTTCATCATGATGTGCGAGCTACCCGCGAACGCCGTGCTCGCCGATCAGTTTTTGGAATATTTTGATGGCATGTCGATCGGTTCGAACGACATGACGCAGCTGACGTTGGGGGTCGATCGCGACTCTGGCATTGTCGCGCGGCATTTCGATGAGCGCGATCCTGCGGTCAAGGTGATGCTCGCCATGGCCATTACCGCCTGTCGCAAAGCCGGCAAATACATCGGCATTTGCGGCCAAGGCCCGTCTGACCACCCCGACCTGGCACGCTGGCTCGTCGATCAGGGCATTGATAGCTTATCGCTCAACCCCGACACCGTGATCGAGACCTGGATGATGCTGGCGGGCAACTCAGCGGATGTTCCCCGCGAGGAACGGACACACTGAGAGGTCGACGTTGCCGCCCGAGATGATCACACCGATGCGATCACCGGGCTTGCCGATGCGCCCGTCAATGAGTGCGGCGAGTGGCACCGCCGATGAGGGCTCGATCAATATTTTGAGATCTTCGAGTGCGACGCGCATTGCCTGAACAATAGCAGCCTCCGACACGGTGACAACATCGTCCACCCACTGCCTGAAGAGCGCATAGGGCCGCACCCCAATCGAACCACGCAGCCCATCGGCAATCGTCGCCGGTGATCCAGCCATACCGACCCGCGTGCCACCGTGAAACGAACGCGCGGCATCATCCGCCATCGCCGGCTCTGCGCCGACTATCTTGCAGGTCGGCGCCATGCGCTTGGCTGCGATTGCCGTGCCCGAGAGCAGCCCGCCGCCACCAACAGGCGCCGTCAGCACATCGAGAATCGGATGCTCCACCAATAATTCGAGGGTCGCCGTCCCCTGCCCCGCGATCACCCGCGAGTCATCAAAGGGGTGAACCACCACCGCGCCCGTGCGCTCGATCACGCCGGCCAACGCCGCCTCACGCGCCGCGAGACCCGGCTCGCAGCGGACGAGCTCAGCGCCTGCGGCCTCGATAGCCGCGAGCTTCACCGGCGAAGAATCCCGCGGCACGACTACGACACAACGCCACGTGAGCTCACGCGCCGCGCGCGCAAGAGCTGCGCCGTGATTGCCCGAAGAATGCGTCGCCACAACGCGCGCGACCCTGCCGCCGCCCGCGCTCTGCTGCTGTACTTGTTGCCCCAGCAGCAGCAAGGCGTTCATGGCGCCGCGAAACTTGAAGGCACCGACGTGCTGCAGGTTCTCGCACTTGAAGAACACCTGACGACCGACGCGTGCATCGAACTCGGGCGAGGTCAAAACCGGTGTGCGCCGCACTCGTCCTTGCAGTCGGCCGTGCGCCGCGACCAGATCATCGAAGCTCGGCAAATCGACGGCAGAGGCCTCACCCGTCATGACATTGCGCTCCCGCGCATCAGCATGCGACCTCACGCATCAGCATGCGCCACGAGTCCCAAGGGCAAAGAAATGCTCGCGGTAATACTGCAGTTCGCGCACTGACTCGCGAATGTCATCGAGCGCAAGATGCGTCCCCTCTTTGCTGAACGCACTGGCAATGTCGGGCGCCCAACGTTTGGCGAGCTCTTTGACGGTACTCACATCGAGATTGCGATAGTGAAAGAACGCTTCGAGCGTCGGCATCAAGCGCGCCATGAAGCGCCGATCTTGGCAGATGCTGTTGCCGCACATGGGCGAGGCGCCACGCTCCACATGCTGCGTCAAAAACTCGAGCGTCGCCTGCTCCGCGTGCGCGAGGGTCACCGTGCTTGCGCGCACTCGAGCGAGCAGCCCCGAGCCGCCATGCTGCCGTTGATTCCACTCATCCATCCGCGAAAGCGCGGCTTCATCGGTGTGGATCGCGAGCACCGGACCTTCGGCGATCAAGCGCAAGGACGAGTCGGTGACGAGGGTGGCGATCTCGATGATGGTGTCGGACTCGGGTTTGAGCCCGGTCATCTCGAGGTCGATCCAGATCAATGCGTCGCGACTTGGCATGGTTGAGCGGCAGTCTAGCAGAGGCTACAGTGCCGGCTTCCAACCGAGACCGGGAACCCCTTGGAATTCGACGCTCAAGTCATCGCCGCTTACGGGCGACATCTGCGCCTGCGCGATGCCAGCGGTCGCGTGTTACAGGGTCGCCCCTTCGGTCGCAAGCTGCAGGTGGTGTGCGGCGATCAGGTGCGTTGCACCGCCGATCCGACCCACGACGAGATCCACGTCAACGAAATCCTCCCGCGGCGCAGTCTGCTCGCGCGCTCTACTCTCCGCGGCGACGCTGAACCGGTCGTCGCCAATATCAGCCTGCTGGTGACGGTCATCGCGCCGCTGCCGCGACCCGACCCCTTCATCATCGATCGCTATCTTTGTGCCACCTCTTCCGCAGGAATCCGCGCGCTCGTCGTCCTCAACAAAGCCGAGCTCGACATCGCCGCTGAACTTGCCGACGAACTTGCGGCGATGCTCCAAAGTTTCGAGACTGCGGGATATTCGGTGCTGCGCTGCAGCGCCGAGACCGGCAGCAATCTCGAGGCGCTGGCCGCCGAACTGCAAGAGGCCACCAGCGTATTCGTCGGGCAATCAGGCGTGGGCAAATCTTCGCTCATCACTCGTCTGGTACCCGCGAGCGCCATTGCGACCGGCGATCTCGATCGCGACGCCGAAGGTCGGCACACCACCACAAGCTCGGCCCTCTACGATTTGCCGGGCGGCGGCGCGGTGATCGACTCGCCCGGAGTTCGTGATTTCGCGCCGTCGATCAGTTCGCTTGAGGCCCGCAGTCTCGGCTTTCCGGAAGTGGACCGACTCGCGCCCGGCTGTCGCTTCATCGATTGCCTGCATCTGCAAGAGCCGGGGTGCGCGGTACGCACGGCGACCGAGTCGACCGCGATGGATGCGCGGCGCTACGAAAGTTATCGGCGACTCCGCCGTCTGCACACCGACTTGAAAGCCGCACAGGGCCCAGGAAAACGCCGCGGTCAGGAGAGGGCCTGACGCCCCGCGAGGGCATGCGCGAGCGTGCCGCCGTCAATATATTCGAGTTCACCACCAATCGGCACGCCATGAGCGATGCGTGTGGCCCGGATCCCTTGCGAGCGCGCAATCTCCGATAAAAAGTGCGCCGTGGCCTCGCCCTCGACCGTCGGATTGGTCGCCAGGATAACTTCTTTGACCGTACCGGCTTCGAGCAGACCCTCCAGCTCACGAATACCGAGTTGCTCGGGACCTATGCCATCGAGTGGCGACAGATGCCCCATCAGCACGAAATAGCGACCGCGGTAGCCCCCCGACTGCTCGATCGCCACCACATCCGAGGGCGACTCAACGATGCAGAGCAGGCTC
>VGUP01000063.1 GCA_016874175.1 Gammaproteobacteria bacterium
CCGTGCAGGTACGTGGTGACGTCGAGTTACTACAGCGGTACCGTGAGCTCGCGTTGTTGCTCCGCCCCGATCTCGAAGAGGAGCTCGCCAAGTTGATCGGCGACAGCCCCGCGCATCGACTCGCGGGGCTCGCCAAGGCGGCGCTGGCTTTTGGTCGTCGTGGGGCGCGCACGACTGTGCAAAACGCCGCGGAATACTTTGCCCACGAAACTCGCGATCTCGTACCACGCGCCGAGGCCGAAGTGTTTCTCGGCGAAGTCGATCGTTTGCGCGAAGACGTCGACCGCGCAGCAGCGCGGGTCGAAGCCCTGCTGGCCCGCTTCGAGCAACCCGCGAATGATGGGGACCGAGTGTGAAGCTGCGGGTGGTGGCAAGACTGATCCAGATTCAGCGCGTACTCGTTCGTCACGGGCTCGACGAGTTTGTGGCCGAGACACATCTTTATCGACCCCTGCGCTTCGTGTTCATGGCTTCTCCCTGGACGTGGTTCGAGCGGCGCAAGAGTGCGACGCGCGGCGAGCGACTGCGGCTCGCTCTCGAAGAACTCGGTCCGATCTTCATCAAACTCGGTCAGGCACTGTCGACGCGTCGCGATCTGCTGCCGCCGGACATCGCCGAAGAACTCGCGAAGTTGCAGGATCGCGTACCGCCGTTCGATGGCGCAATCGCCAAGCAGCTGATCGAGCGGGTCTATGAAAAGCCGCTGGAGAAAGTATTTTCGAAGTTCGACGAACGTCCGCTCGCGGCGGCCTCGATCGCGCAAGTACATGTCGCCACGCTTCACGATGGGCCCGAGGTCATCGTCAAAGTATTGCGCCCTGGCATGAAAGCCGTGATTGGTCGCGATCTCGAGGTCATGCATGTGCTGGCGGCACTCGCTAAGCGCAACTCGCACGAGGCGCGGCGTCTGCGGGTCGATGAAATCGTCGACGAGTACGAAAAAACCGTGCTCGATGAACTCGATCTCATGCGCGAAGCGGCGAACGCCTCGCAGCTGCGCCGCAATTTCGAAGGGTCACCCTTGCTGCATGTGCCGGCCGTGTATTGGGACCACTGCCGGGTCAACGTCATGGTGATGGAGCGCATTTGCGGCGTGACCATCAGCGATATGGCGACCCTGCGCGCCTTGGGAGCCAATATCCCGATGCTGGCCGAGAACGGCGTGAAGATTTTCTTCACGCAGGTATTCCGGCATAACTTCTTCCATGCCGATATGCATCCCGGGAATATCTTTGTCCTCGTGGATGACCCGGCACGACCACGCTACGCCGCAGTCGACTTCGGCATTGTGGGTACGCTCGATCTGCGCGACATGCACTATCTCGCCGAGAACTTCCTCGCAGTCTTCGATCGCAACTACCGGCGGGTGGCCGAGCTGCATGTCGAGTCCAGCTGGGTGCCGCCGTCAACGCGCGTCGATGAGTTGGAGTCGGCCATTCGGACGGTGCTCGAGCCGATTTTCAACAAGCCACTCAAAGATATTTCGTTCGGCACAATTTTGCTGCGGCTGTTCGACATCTCGCGGCGCTTCGATATGCGTATCCAGCCGCAGTTGATCTTGTTGCAGAAGACACTGCTCAACGTCGAAGGCCTGGGGCGCGATCTCTACCCCGAACTCGATATCTGGCAGACCGCCGCACCGATTCTGCGCGAGTGGATGCGCGATCGCCTGAGCGTGCGTACTCAACTCAAGCAGTTCCGCGATCATCTACCCGCACTGGTAGAAGTCGCGCACGCGCTGCCACCGTTACTCAAGGTCGCCGTACAAAAAGCGCAGGACGGCAAGCCCCACATCGGCGTGCAGCCCGACGACATCGAGCGCCTGCGTCAGCAAATTCGTGACAGCGAACGACGCCGTAATTTGACGCTTGCCGGCAGCGCGCTGGGCACAGTCGGACTGCTGTGGATTGGCTTCGAGCTCGCGCCGCCGGGCACCGGCTGGCTGTTGCTGCTCATCTCGGCCATCGTGCTGTGGCGGACGCGGCACTCTTTCTGACTAACTGATCGAGAAACATTGCTTGGGATTCGTCGGGCCCGTGCGCAGAGTCCGCGGATGCATCGGAACAGTGTTATCCCGGACGTCGGTATTGGGCGTTTAGCTCTTGCGGATCGTTCCCAAAATGGGTATGTTCATGCCCAATTTGGGCCTATACCCACGAGCATGCCAAGACGCCAAGCGACAAAGCCAATCGAGGTCAGTTCAGCAGCCTCCAACCGCCTGAGCCCTGCGGACGCTTTGTTCAGTACGACTCAACAGCGCGTTCTGGCGCTCCTGTTCGGTCACCCTCGGCGCAGCTTTTACGCCAGCGAAATCATTGCGCGCACGCGCGCTGGCTCGGGCGCCACACAGCGAGAGCTTGCGCGATTGCTGCGTAGCGAACTGATCACCACCGAGACCTCCGGGCGTCAGAAGTACTACCGAGCAAATCCTGACTCGCCCCTTTTCGACGAGCTTCAAAGCATCGTTCGGAAAACTTGCGGCCTGGCGGAACCCTTGCGTCTCGCCATTGCCGCTTTTGATGAGCGGGTAGAAGCAGCTTTCATTTTTGGTTCGGTAGCCAAAAAAGAAGGTTCATCAAGTAGCGACGTCGACCTTTTCATCGTCAGCAACAATTTGTCCTATGGCGACCTTTTTGAACATCTCGAAAAAGCTGAGCAGCAAATCGAACGCAAAATCAATCTGACTGTTTACACCAAAGCCGAACTTCGAAAGAAATCTTCCGCAGGTGGTAATTTCATCCGCCGTGTACTTGAGCAACCGACAATATGGCTGAAGGGTGATGACAATGCCCTCAGCCTTTGAAAATCTTTGCGGACCCGGAAAACCTCTCAGAGCAGAATCGTTCAATGCTGCAGAATTCAAGGCGCTTATCCAATCAAGCCTTGCTCGATTGAACGACCCAACAAATATTTCCATTGCCATCGACAGCAGGTTTGATCTTGCCTACAACGCGGCGCACGGTCTCTGTCTGGCGGCGTTGCGCTGGCACGGGTACCGTGCCAATCAGCGTCATATCGTCTTTCAACTATTGCCGGAGACGCTTGGTTTGGGCCCCCAAATCTGGCGGGTATTGGCCAAGTGTCATGACCTGCGCAACCGCTGCGAATATGAGGGCGGGCTTGATATCGAGGAGTAAATCATCATCGACCTGCTGCAAGCCTGCACTGCCGTGCGTACAAAATTGCTTGAGCTCACCCCGCTCTGAGAGCTTGCAGCCAAGCGGTGGGGTCATCGCCCCGCTCCAACACTTCGACGAGTGCAGAGCCCACCACGACGCCAGCGACATGCCGGCGCAGCTTGGACACCTGCTCGCGGGAGCGAATGCCGAACCCTGCACACACCGGGACGGGCGAGGCTTTGCTGACCCGATCCAGATAATCGAGCACCGTGTCGGGTACCGCGACGTTCTTGCCCGTGGTGCCGGTCATGGTCACTGCGTACACGAAGCCCTCGCTTGCGCCACAGACGAGTGACATTCGCTCGGGCGTAGTAACGGGTGTGACCATCTGCACGAGTGCGACACCGGTTGCTGCAAGCGCAGCGCGCAATTCCGCACCCTCATCAAACGGCAGGTCGGGAACGATGAACCCGCACACCCCGGCAGCAGCCGCTTCAGTCGCCAACTTGGCGTAACCGTATTGCAGCAAGGGGTTGAGATAGCTCATGAGCACGAGCGGAGTTGACGGACGCTGCATGGCTGCGAGCTCGACCAGAATCCAGCGCAGGCTGACCCCCTGTTTGAGCGCGCCCTGACTCGAACGCTGAATGGTCATGCCGTCGGCCATCGGATCGGTGAACGGCACGCCGATCTCCACCACATCGGCACCCGCAGCAACGGCAAGCAAATGTTCGCGAAACTTTGGTGCGCTCGGGAAACCGGCGGTCATGAAGGCGACGATCGCCGGTTCACCACGAGCCGCTGCATCACGAATGGCTGCGCTTAATTTTTCTGCAGGTTTGATGTTCACGAAGCAACTCCCGGATTGCCGGCAAGCAAGGTGCGCTGCAAGGTCGGCATATCTTTGTCGCCGCGACCGGACATGCAAATCACGACCCGTTTGCCCTTATTATTTTCGGCCCAACGCTTGGCACCGTGCAGCGCGTGCGCGGTTTCGAGTGCGGGCAAAATACCCTCGAGCCGCGAGCACTCGGTCAGCGCGGCCAGGGCTTCGCTGTCGGTGGCAGACTCGTAGCGAACCCGTCCCGCCGCCATCAGCAGTGCGTGCTCCGGACCAACGCCGGGGTAATCGAGCCCCGCGGAGATTGAATCGGTTTCGTGGATCTGTCCATTTTCGTCTTGCAGCAGCAACGAGTAGCAACCCTGCAGTACACCAGGCCACCCATAGGACAGGCTCGCCGCGTTTTCGCCGAGGGCAACGCCGCGACCGCCGGCCTCGACGCCAATGATTTCGACCACGCGATCAGGGACGAACGCATGGAACATGCCGATCGAATTGGATCCACCGCCGACGCAGGCGAACACGGCATCGGGTAATCCACCACTCTGCTCAGTGAATTGCGCACGCGCCTCGCGACCGATGATGGATTGCAATTCACGTACGAGATACGGATACGGATGCGGTCCCACGGCAGAGCCCAGCAGATAGAACGTACCCATCGGATCGGCGACCCAATCACGCAAGGCTTCATCGATGGCGGCGCGCAGTGTCTGATCACCGCCCGTCACCGGTACGACTTCGGCGCCGAGCAAACGCATGCGACCCACGTTCGGCGCCTGCCGCTCCATGTCGATGGCGCCCATGTAAACGACGCAGGGCAAGCCCAGGCGCGCGCAGGCCGCAGCCGTGGCAACCCCGTGCTGCCCGGCACCCGTCTCGGCGACGATGCGTCGCGCACCCAAGCGCTGGGCCAGCAGCGCCTGCCCAACTGCGTTATTGATCTTGTGCGCGCCGGTATGCGCGAGGTCCTCGCGTTTGAACCAGATATCAGCGCCCCAAGCCGCCGACAGACGTGGCGCATGCGACAGCGCCGTGGGTCGACCAACCCAATCACGCAACTGGCTGCCGAGCTCGCGCTGAAAGTCTTCGCGATGCAGATGTTCGCGCATGCCGGCTTCGAGTCGCTCGAGAGCCGGAATCAGCGTTTCGGGGACATAGCGGCCGCCGTAAGGACCAAAACGGCCGCGCGCATCCGGAAAACGACCGGCAAGCTCGGCATCGAGCATCTTGCGCTGCTCTTCGGCACTGAATCGAACATGGGCATTCATGACTATGACTCCTCAAGTAGCCGCAGCGGCATGCATCACCGCCTTGGCTGCACTCACGAATTGGTGAATTCTTTGAACGGATTTTGTTCCAGGTGCCGATTCGATGCCACTCGACACATCGACGCCCCAAGGCTGTACGTGTCGAATGGCATCCGCGACATTTTCGGGGTTGAGACCACCGGCCAGCAGTACCTGCGTACGTTGCGCCGCCGCTCGCGCCAGCGTCCAGTTTGCGATACGGCCGGTGCCGCTGGTAGCGCCTTCGAAGAGCAATCGCGGCGGTAGCTCGGTCGGCAAGACTTCGCTCTCGCGGTACACCGGCAGCAAACGCTCTGGACCCAGACGCTCAAGCAGCTGACGCGGCCAAGACAAGGTGTCGGTGTGATCGGTCTGCAGCCAATCAGGCGTGAATATCTCCAAGATTTCTTCGAGCTGCGCATGCTCGGGATGACGGGTGACGGCAACGCATAGCGCGCGACCACGAGCAGGCGCTGCGAGTCGTACGGCATCGGTGGGCGAGATCTGACGCACCGACGGCGCGAACACGAAACCGATCGCATCGGCGCCGGCATCGAGTGCCGCGGCCACGCTGTCTTCACGGGTCAATCCGCAGATCTTGACGAACATCAGCGCACACCCGATGGCGTCTTGCGCCGTGCGCTGCGTCCGGCAGCGAGCATACGCGAGGCGAGTTCACGCGGGTGATCGCCGCTCATGAGCGCACTACCGACGAGTGCGAGGTCGTAGCCGACTGCGGCAAGACGCCCGGCATCGTCGGCATCGACGAGTCCGCTTTCAGCCACTCGTGGCAACTCGCGCGGCAGCGCATCGACCAGTTGCTCGAGCCGATCCGGGACCACCTGCAGGCTGACGAGGTCACGACAATTAACGCCCAGCAGCACTTGGACACCCTGCCGTGCGCGATCAGCACTTTGGCTGAGTATTCCGTGCGTTTCGAGCAAGCGCACCGCGGCTGCTATGTCCTGCTCGGCAAAAGTTTCGAGTAGTACGAACAAATTTTGTTCAAGCGCGGCTTCGAGTAGTGCCGCAAGAGTCGAGTCCGACAACATGCGGACAATCAGCAGTACCCCGCCCGCACCCGCCGCGCGGGCCTCGAGAATTTGATATGGGTCGACCAGAAAATCTTTGCGCATCGTTGGCACGCCATGGGTAGCGAGCGCCCGCGACGCCCGACGCAGATGATCGAGCGTGCCATCGAAGCGGCTGGGCTCAGTGAGCACGGAAACCGCCGCGGCACCCGCTGCCGCGTAGCGAACGACTCGCTGCTCGAGATCATCCTCGGCAGCGCTGCGTAACTGGCCGAGCGCGGGCGAGCGCAGTTTCATCTCAGCGATCAAATCGAAGCCCTGTACCGAAAGCGACAGACGCGGCCCCGGCGCCGAATCACCAATGCGGGCGCGCAGTTCCGCTTCCGGAAGCGCGGTGCGGGCGACCGTCACCCGGTCGCGGCTGCTTGCCGCCATGGCAGCGAGAAAGTCATCGCTCATGCGGGCATCTCACCAATTCTTTGCAGCACACTCGCGGCGCGACCGTCATCGATCGCCGCAGCGGCGATCGCGATGCCGACACGCGGTTCGGTGATCTGTCCCGTGCACTCGAACGCCAGCGCGGCCCCGAGCAGCAAGGCATCGCGATGTGCGCCACGGTCTTCACCGCGTAACACCCGAGCGAGTGCTGCGGCGTTGAACTCGGCATCGCCGCCGGCAAGGTCAGCGGCAGTACAAGTGGCGAGACCATAATCCGCAGGCCGACGTTCGCAGCGTTGCACGCGTCCTGCACGCACATCGAACACGGTGAACGGGCCGATCGGCGTCGGCTCGTCCCAGCCATTGGCACCGTGAACCACCAAAGCGCGCTGCAAGCCCGGCATGCCGGCGAGTGCCTGCGCCATCAGCTCTGCAGTGAATTCATTGAACGCGCCGACCAGGGCAAAAGGCGGGGCTGCAGGATTGGTCAAAGGTCCCAAAATATTGAAGATGGTACGCACGCCTAGCGCCTGGCGGACCGGCGCGATCGCCTTCATCGCCGGGTGATAGTGGGGCGCAAACAAGAAGGTGAAGCCACTGCGCTCGAGACACAGCCCGGCACGGCTTTCATCGAGTGGCAGTGACACGCCGAGTTTCTCGAGGACATCCGCGCTGCCCGAGCGGCTGGAGATCGAGCGATTGCCGTGCTTGATGACCGGAATACCGCAAGCAGCAACGAGCAACGAGGTACCCGTGGAAATATTGACGCTGCCTGAGGCGTCACCGCCGGTGCCGACGATGTCGATGGCGCGACTGCGCAGCGTCTCCGCAACCACCGGTCGCCGCGCAAGTTCGCGCATGGCGCGGGCGAATCCACGCAGCTCATCGCCCGTCACCCCTTTGGCGCGCAACGCCGCAAGCAGTGCTCCCGAAAGCGCTGCCGGAATTTCAGGGTTGGTCAACGCGACGAGGACTGCACCAGCCTCGGTTTCGGTGAGGGGGTTACGCTCGAGCAGACGCTCGAGCATGCCGCGTAATGCCTGCGATTCACTCATCGCCTGCGCCTGAGCGTCGGCGACCGCCGCGCTGCTGCAAAAAATTTCGCATCAGCCGTGGTCCCTCGGGTGTGAGCACGCTCTCCGGATGAAACTGTACGCCCTCCACTCGTAGATCGCGGTGGCGGATCCCCATGATTTCGCCCTCTGCCGTTCGCGCCGTGACGACGAGATGTGTGGGCAAGGAAGCAGCCTCAGAGAGCAGCGAATGATAGCGACCCACTTCACAAGGATTGGGCAGACCCGCGAAAAGACCTTCGCCATCGTGACTCAGCGCGGAGGTCTTGCCGTGCATCAAGCGAGCGGCGCGCACGACCTTGCCGCCAAAGGCCGCGGTGATCGCCTGGTGTCCGAGGCAAACCCCGAATACCGGCACCTTGCCCGCAAACGCGCGGATGAGATCGATTGATATCCCGGCATCGTGCGGCGTACCGGGTCCCGGTGAGACGCAGACATGCGTCGGCGCAAGGGCGAGCGCTTCGTCGACCGTGATGGCATCGTTGCGTCGGACGTCGACCGCGGCACCCTCGATCAAAAACGCCTGTACGAGGTTGTAGGTAAACGAGTCGTAGTTATCGATCAGCAGCAGCCGTACAGGTGCTGCGTGAGTATCGCTCATGCGACCTCCCCGGCCATCTGCAGAGCGCGCGCTGCCGAAGCGCTCTTCGCGAGCACTTCTTCGTATTCGCTCTGCGGAATACTGTCGGCGACGATGCCGGCCCCTGCCTGATAAGAATATTCGTCGCCGCGGAACACCAAGGTGCGAATGGTGATCGCCTGATCCATCTCGCCCTGGGCGCCGAAATAGCCGACAGTGCCGCCATACAGGCCGCGACCTACAGGCTCCAGCTCGTCAATGATTTCCATCGCCCGAACTTTGGGTGCACCCACCAAGGTACCGGCAGGAAACGCCGCTACGAACAGATCGAAAGCATCACGCCCGGCGGCGAGCTCACCCCGCACGCCGCTGACGATATGCATGACATGGCTGTAGCGCTCAATCGATCGAAAAGGATGAACGTGCACGGAGCCGGCGCGAGCGACGCGCCCGAGATCGTTGCGGGCGAGATCGACCAGCATGACGTGCTCGGCGTTTTCTTTGATATCGGCGAGCAGCTCCTGTTCGCGACGCCGATCTTCGGCGTCGTCGGCCGCGCGTGGTCGCGTGCCGGCAATCGGTCGCAACTGGGCGACACCCCCCGATAACTTGACGAGCGCTTCGGGCGAAGAGCCGACGACCGTCATGTCACCGAGCGCAAGGTAATACATGTACGGCGAAGGATTGATGAGGCGCAGCGCGCGGTAAGCATCGAAGGGATCGACCGAGTGACGCCCGGCGAAGCGCACCGACAGCACGAGCTGATAAACGTCACCCGCTGCAATATATTCTTTGGTGCGGGCCACGCCCTGCAAAAATTCGGCTTCGGACATCGATGCCGTAGCCGGCGAAAACCCGGCGCCGGCGCGCGACAGCGGTACTGCGCCACGCAGCGCGGCGATGACTTCACGGCGCAAGGACTGACGCTCGGCTTCGCTGCCCGAGTGCAGCAGCGCAATACCGCGGGTGAGGTGATCGAACACCAGCAACGAAGACGGCGCAACGTAATGCATGTCGGGCACCGGCGACGGCGTGGCGAGTCGCGAGGGCAAGCGCTCGAACCAGCGCACGACGTCGTAGGACGAATAGCCCACGAGCCCACCCGCGAGCGGAAAGCCGGGCCCGGCACCAGGCGCCGTCGGTCGCGGCGCACGCGTCAGGGCCTGCCGCAACATCGAGAGCAGCGCCGCCTGATCGGCGGGAACCTCGAGTGGGTCCTTGCCGAACCATTGACCCTGCGCGTCGAGCCGCAGCTCGAAGGCCGCATCGCCAAAACCGATGAAGGAATAGCGACCGACCCGTTCGCCGCCCTCGACGCTCTCGAGCAAAAAGGTAGGCCTGAAAGCCTGCAGCTTCAGGAAGGCGGAGACCGGTGTGTCGAGGTCACCGGAGATGTCGAAGGGTGGCTTCATAAACGCAAAAACCCATCCCGGATGGTGATCCGGAGATGGGTCGGGTAGCTGATCCTCTGCTTGTCTGTTCGAACAGCGGCGCCCGCGCCCACTCCGTCAGGAGGGGGTCCACCACCAAACGCGGCTCAGGCCGTTACGGCCGGCGTGCGAGTTGATTTGGGCGAGCGGCTTCATAGGCAGATTGAGTATCTCCAGCCATCCAGTCAGCGTCAAGAACGCCCGGCGATGGGGCGTTCCCCTGCCCATTCAGCGGAAAGCGGTAATGAGTCCGTTGATCGCCAGCCCGCTGACCAAGAGGCCGATCGCCAACATCGCCACTCGCGCCGGTACGTGCTTGGCAACCCAGGCGCCGAGGGGTGCCGCGATCACGCCGCCGCCCAGCAAAGCAATCACCAGATCGTAGCGTTGCCAGTCAAAAGTGAAGAGAAAAGTGATGGAGATGGTCAGCGTGACGAAGAACTCGGCGGCGTTCGTGGTGCCGATCGCATACCGCGGCGGCACCCCACGAGCGATCAGCGTAGGCGTGGTTACCGTGCCCCAACCACCGCCACCCACGGCGTCGAGAAAACCGGCGATAGCACCGAGCGCATGGCTGGGTGCACGCGCCAGCTGCGGCTCGTCACTACGCGAGGCTCGTCGCAGCAACAAGATTCCGGTCAACAGCAGATAGGTCCAAACGACGGGTTTGAGCAGATCGCCATCGAGATTGCCAAGTAGCCACGCGCCTACCCCACCGCCCACCATCCCAGGCAGCACCAGCTTCAAAAAAATCTTGCGATCGAGATTCTTGAACCAAGCATGCGAGGCACTGGAGGCCCCGGTCGTGAACACCTCGGCTGCGTGCACGGTCGCGCTCACGAAGGCCGGTGGATGGCCCATGCTGGACAGAAATGCGCTGGCCGAGACGCCATACGCCATACCGAGCGCACCATCGATGAGTTGCGCGGCGAAGCCGACGAACACCAGCGGCCAGAACTCGGGTGGCAGTCCTTCCATATGTGTATCTTATAATTACGCGATGAGCTCTCGCGTACAAACCGACCAGATACGTTGCCCGCTGCTGCGGGCCCCACTGCTCTTGGTGCTGTTCATCATGCTCAACGCCTGCTCGCGCGACTCCACCCCGCAAGTCGACGGTCTGCGGGTCGGCCCGTGGCGCGCGGTACTGCAACTGCCGAGCGGCGAATTGCCCTTCGGCATGTCGGTGTCGGCGCGCGACGGCAAGCGTGTCGTCACCCTCCTCAATGGTGACAACCGGGTTGACGTCACAGAAATCGCAGTCAAGGACGACACCGTGACGATGCTGATGCCTGGCTTCGAGAATCGGCTCGATGCGCGCATCGACGCGGGAGTGCTCACCGGCACGCTCACCATGGTGAAGGCCGGCGGCAAGCTGCAAAAAATTCCGCTGGTGGCGACTCACGGCCAAGCCTGGAGATTTTTCGAACCGGCAGCACCCTCGAGCAGTGAGTCCGTCGCCGGTCGCTGGGCCATCACTTTCGGACCTGCCGACAAGCCCTCACCAGCGGTCGGGGAATTCACCCAACAAGGATCACGTGTTTTCGGCACAGTAATGACACCGACCGGTGACCATCGCTATCTCGACGGTGAGTTGCGCAACGGCGAATTGCAGTTGTCAAAGTTTGATGGCGGTCACGTGTTTTTGTATCGCGGCAAGCTGTTGGCGGACGGCAGCCTGCAGGGCAACTTTTATTCGGGCACGGCGTTCGCGGATGTATTCGTCGCCCGTCGTGACGATGCCGCGACGATCGGCGACGCCGAAAACGCCACCAGGCTCGCCGGCAAGGCTGATCGGCTCGATTTTCGTTTTCCGGATCTTGCCGGTCACCCGATCTCGATCACCGACCCGTTTTTTCACGGCAAGGTGGTGGTCGTAGCGCTCGCCGGCAGCTGGTGTCCGAACTGTCATGACGAAGCGGCGTTTCTGGCCGAGTTTCACCGGCAACGCAGAGCTGAAGGCTTCGAAGTGATTTCCTTGATGTTCGAGCAATTCGGCGACTTCAAGCGCGCTGCCGATGCCACAGCGCGTTTTCGCCAGCGCTACGCAATCGAGTACACGACCTTGATTGCCGGTACTTCCGATAAAGAAGATGCCGCCTCGAAGCTGCCGCAGCTCAACGGCGTGTTCGCCTTTCCGACTGCCATTTTCATCGATCGATACGGCAAGGTGCGCAAGATTCACACCGGATTTTCGGGGCCTGCGACCGGTGTCCACTACGACAAACTGGTCAAAGACTTCACGAGCACTGTAAATTCTTTGCTTGCCGAAGCGCCACCGCCACCGCTGCCTTTGCCGAAGATTTGAAGCTCTACCGCTGTTAAGGAAGAGATCATGCCCTCTTTCGATGCCGTCTCCGAAATTGATGCCCACGAACTGACCAATGCGGTCGATCAGGCGAATCGCGAGCTGTCACAGCGTTTCGACTTCAAGGACACCGGCTGCAAATTCGAACTCAAAGAAAAAGAGTTCACGGTGCATTTGCGGGCGGAGGTCGAGTTTCAGTTAAAGCAGATGCTGGAAATCCTCAAGGTGAAGATCGCCAAACGGGGCATCGATATCGCGTGTCTCGAGATCAAGGATGCACAGAAGAACCTTGCCGAAGCCCGACAAGATGTCTTGCTGCGCCACGGCATCGATCAGGATTGCGGCAAAAAAATCGTTGAATTGCTGAAAGACGCCAAGTTGAAAGTGCAAGCCGGCATCCATGGCGACAAAGTGCGCGTCACTGGTAAACAGCGTGACGATCTGCAATCAGCCATCTCCTTGCTGCGCCAGAAAAAATTCGATCGACCGCTGTCCTTTAATAATTTCCGCGAGTGACGCCGCTCTACGATTTGCTAAGCGCCCTGCCCGGAGGTGCCGGGAGCGATGGCCGCACCCAGTTTGCGCGACCAGTAAAAATAGAACGGTACACCGAGCGCAATCACCCCGACTCCGAGCAGCGCCTGTTTGGGCGTGGCATAGAGCGCACTCGCCAGCAGCGCAGCCGAGACGACCACGAAAGCGATCGGCGTGAAGGGATAGCCCCAGGTACGGAAGGGTCGCGGC
>VGUP01000064.1 GCA_016874175.1 Gammaproteobacteria bacterium
TGCCTATATCAACGGGCTCTACGATTCACTGACGCGTAACTTCGGTTTTTTGTATCAGTGGTACGTGATCGCCTTGATGGTGTTTCTCGGCTACCTGGCTTTCAGTCGTCATGGGCGCATCCGCTTCGGCGGTCCGGATTGCCCGCGCGACTACAGCACCCTGAGTTGGATCGGCATGATTTTTTGCGCGGGCGTCGGGGCCTCGCTGATTTATTGGGCCGTGGTCGAATGGGCCTACTACATCGATGCGCCGCCGCTGGGCGCTGCGCCGCGTTCTACCGAAGCGATCGAGTGGGCGGCGACTTACGGCATATTTCATTGGGGCCCGGTGGGTTGGGCTATTTTTTGTCTGCCGACGATCGCGATTGCGTACGCGTTCTACATGCGTGGCGAGCCGCATCTGCGCTTGAGTTCGGGGTGTCTGCCGTTTTTGCCTGGCGGTGTGGGCAGCAAGCGCGCGCGACTGATCGATTTCATTTACATGGTCAACCTTATTGGCGGTATTGCGACCTCACTCGGCCTAACGGCACCGATGATCGCGGCGATGTTTTCCAAGATGAGCGGTTTGACCCACGACTTTGCGCTCGAGCTCATCGTCATTTTGATCAGCGTGATGATTTTTGCCGCGAGCAGTTGGTTGGGTCTTGAGAAAGGCTTCAAGCGGCTCTCCGACGCGAACACCTGGATCACGCTGACCTTGCTCGGGTACGTGATAGCAGTAGGGCCTTCGCTGTTTATTTTGCAGATGGGGACCAACTCGCTGGGGTTGATCGTGCAGGACTTCGTGCGCATGGTGACCTGGACGGATCCCGTCGAGCACAAGGGCTTCGTCGAGAGCTGGACGACTTTTTATTGGGCATGGTGGGTAGCCTATGGTCCCTTCGTGGCCATTTTCGCGACGCGTATTTCACGCGGGCGGACGCTGCGTGAGCTCATCGTTGGCCTGATCGTATTTGGCACTTTGGGTGCAGGCTTGTTCTACATCGTGCTAGGCAACTACGCGATGCATCTCGAGCTCTCCTCGGTGATGAGCGTGACCACACTGATGCGCGAACAATCGGGACCCTATGCGCTCGCTGAAGTGCTTGCGACTTTGCCGTTCCCGACCATCACCATGCTGGCCTTTCTCGTGGTGGCGGTCATTCTCATGGCGACCACCTACGACTCGGCGTCCTACACATTGGCTTCGGTGGCCAGTCGCGATATTCGGGTGGGGCAAGATCCCGCGCGCTTCAACCGGCTGTTCTGGGCGATTGCGATTGGCATCCCGCCCGCCGCGTTGCTGTTCACCGACGGCGGTATAAAAGTGGTGCAGTCGGCGACCGTGGTGGTGAGCCTGCCGCTGCTGGGCATTGGCGTGCTACTCGCGTTGTCGATCATGCGCATGATTCGTGAAGACGAGGCTGCGGGTCGTCTGTAGAGCGCCGCAAAGCCTCAAGCTTGCGTCTGTTGCGTACCGGTCCGGTCGCTTGCGCTCTAACGGATGTCGCTTTCTGGCAGGTAATTGCCTCGACGGACGCCCAAAATCGGCGGAGATCGAACGCGGACAACGCTTTGAAAAGCAATATAGAAGTCGCGCAAGCGGCCAAATTGCGGCCGATTACTGCATTGGCACAAGATCGCCTCGGGATTCCCGATGAGGCGCTGAATACTTACGGACGCTACAAGGCCAAGTTGTCGCTTTCGTACATTGATTCGCTCGTCCATCGCCCGGAGGGCAAGCTCGTGCTGGTAACGGCGATCTCGCCGACCCCGGCGGGTGAGGGCAAGACGACGACGACGGTGGGCTTGGGTGACGCCCTCAATCGGATCGGCAAGCGCGCCATCGTTTGTTTACGCGAACCGGCGCTGGGTCCGGTGTTTGGCATGAAGGGCGGCGCGGCGGGCGGCGGCCACGCGCAGGTCGTACCGATGGAGGATATCAACCTCCACTTCACCGGTGACTTCGCCGCGATTGCGCTCGCCAATAATTTGCTGGCGGCGATGATCGACAACCATGTCTATCACGGCAACGAACTCGGCTTCGACCTTCGTCGAATTAGCTGGCGTCGCGTGGTCGACGTCAACGATCGTTCCTTGCGAGACATCACCATCGGTTTGGGGGGTTCGCCCAACGGCTTTCCGCGACAAGACGGATTCGACATCGTGGTTGCCTCGGAAGTGATGGCAATTTTTTGTCTGGCGACTAGCATCAATGATTTGAAAGAGCGTCTTGGCAAGATCGTGGTGGGTTACACCCGCGAGCAAAGGCCGATTCTGGCTCGCGATCTGAAGGCGCACGGTGCCATGACCGTGCTACTCAAAGATGCGCTATCGCCGAATCTCGTACAGACACTCGAAAATAATCCGGCGATCATCCACGGCGGTCCTTTCGCCAACATCGCACACGGTTGCAATTCGGTGATCGCGACGCGTACCGCGCTCAAGCTCGGTGACTACGTGGTGACCGAAGCGGGTTTCGGTGCCGACCTGGGTGCAGAAAAATTCGTCGACATCAAATGTCGCAAAGCAGGGCTGAGGCCTGCGGCGGCAGTGATCGTTGCCACGGTGCGCGCACTCAAATACCACGGCGGGATCGAGGTGCCTGATCTGCCAACCGAGAATGCCGCCGCGCTGCTCAAAGGCATGACCAATCTCGAGCGGCATATCGCCAATGTGCGCGATCGCATGGGCTTGCCCTGTGTGGTGTCGATCAATCATCGCGCCGAGGATACGCCGGCCGAGATCGCGGCTTTGCAAGAGCGCGCGAGCCAGCTCGGCGTCAAGATTCTCAATTCCAGGCACTTTGCCGAGGGCAGTGCGGGTGCGACCGAGCTTGCCCACGAAGTGGTACGTCTCTGCGAGCAGCCCAACAACTTCTCGATGATCTACGAGGACAGTCTGCCACTCTGGAGCAAGATGAAGAAGGTGGCGACCGAGCTCTATGGTGCCGCTGACATCACTGCCGATGCGAAAGTACGCGTGAGCATTCGCAGTCTGCAGGAGAACGGCTATGGTCACTATCCAGTATGCGTCGCCAAGACCCAGTATTCGTTCTCGACCGATCCAAAGTTGCGCGGTGCGCCTAATGGGCACGTAGTCAATATTCGCGAGGTTCGGCTTGCGGCGGGCGCCGAGTTCATCGTGATGATTTGCGGTGACATCATGACCATGCCTGGACTGCCAAAGTTGTCGGCTGCCTGTAATATCGATATCGATGAGTCGGGCAAAGTCGTCGGGATGTTTTGATCTGGCTAATGGCTTGGAACAAAGAAAAAGCAGCGGTAATCATCGAGGCTAATCGGCATCTCGACGGGCCGGCACTGCCGGTGCTGCGGGCACTGCACGAGGCTTTCGGCTATCTGCCGGAGGAGACGACGGCACAGGTGGCCCAGGCCCTCAATCTCTCCCGGGCCGAAATTCACGGTGTGATCACGTTCTATCATGACTTTCGACGCGAACCCGCTGGACTCACCAGCCTCAAACTTTGTCGTGCCGAAGCCTGTCAAGCGATGGGCAGCGAGGCGTTGGCGACTGAGGTGAGCCAAAAATTGGGTACGAGCTGGCATGGTACGACCCGAGACGGACGCGTGACGCTCGAGCCGGTGTTTTGTCTCGGCTTGTGTTCGGTGGCGCCCGCCGCGCTCGTGGGGACCGAGCTCGTCGGTCGCGCTGATTGGCCGCGCCTGCAGCAGGCGCTTGCCAAGTGCGACCATTGACCTGCACCGACATGAGCAAACCCACCCGAATTTATTTGCCTGCCGATTCCGCTGCACTTGCGCTCGGCGCTGAGGACCTTGCGGAAGCGATTGCCGCCGAGGCACTGCGCCTCGGTAAATTGATCGAGATCATTCGCACGGGCTCGCGCGGCATGCACTGGCTGGAGCCGCTGGTCGAGATCGCAACCCCAACGGGTCGAATCGGCTATGGCCCCGTTGGCGTCGCGGATGTGACCGGGCTCTTCGCCGTCGATTGGTTGCAAGCGGAAAAACATCCGCTGTGCATCGGCAAGGTAGAGGAGCATGAGTTTCTGCGGCGACAAGATCGCTGGACTTTCGCTCGCTGCGGTATTGTCGATCCGCTCTCCTGGAGCGATTTCATTGCGCATGGCGGTGGGCAGGGTCTCGCGTGGGCGCGTGCCCAGGGTGCAGCAGCGACGCTTGCTGCCGTAACGGCCTCGGGCCTGCGCGGGCGGGGCGGTGCCGGTTTTCCGGCGGGCATCAAGTGGCGCACCGTACACGACACCGCGTCCGACATCAAATATGTGGTCTGCAATGCCGACGAGGGTGACTCCGGAACTTTTGCCGATCGCATGCTCATGGAGGGCGATCCTTTCGCGCTGCTCGAAGGCATGGCGATCTGTGCGCTCGCGGTGGGTGCGCGCAAGGGTTTCATCTATATCCGGTCCGAATATCCGCGCGCGATTACGGTGCTCGAAGGCGCGCTGAGCGTTGCCAGAGAGCACGGTCTTTTGCGCGATTGCGAGATCGAATTGCGTATCGGCGCCGGTGCCTATGTGTGCGGCGAAGAAACCGCACTCCTCGAAAGCCTCGAGGGCAAGCGCGGCCAAGTTCGAGCCAAACCGCCGCTGCCCGCGCATCACGGACTTTTTGGCAAACCGACCGTCGTCAACAACGTGCTGACGCTGGCGACGGTCCCGGCCCTTCTCACCCGCGGGGCTGAGGCTTATGCCGCGCTTGGTAGCGGCAAATCGCGCGGTACTATCCCCATTCAGCTCGCCGGAAACATCCGGCACGGTGGGCTTTTCGAGGTGCCTTTTGGCATTTCTTTGCGGGAGCTGATCGATGAGGTCGGTGGCGGTACGGCGACTGGTCGACCGGTGCGCGCCGTTCAGGTGGGCGGCCCGCTGGGAGCTTATTTTCCGCGCGCCTTGTTCGATACCGCCTTCGATTACGAGGCTTTTACAGCCCGCGAGGGGCTGGTCGGGCATGGCGGCATCGTGGTGTTCGATGACCGTGTCGACATGCGTCGGCAGGCGCGCTTCGCCATGGAGTTTTGCGCTGCCGAATCTTGCGGCAAGTGCACCCCGTGCCGCGTGGGTTCGGTACGCGGTATGGAAGTCATCGACAAAATCGTCTCGGGTCGTGATATCGATGAGAATCTGGTTTTGCTCGAGGATCTTTGCAATACACTTCGCTTGGGCTCGCTTTGCGCCCTCGGCGGTTTCGTGCCGTTTCCGGTGCTGAGCGCCTTGCGATATTTCCCGCAGGACTTTCGACGCTGATGAACGCCGTTATCGATCGTGACTTCGGCACTCCGGCCGTACAGGCCGAGACCCGCGTGGCGCTGGAAATCGATGGCCAGCGCATCGAAGTGCCCGCGGGGACTTCGGTGATGCGTGCGGCCGCCGAAGCCGGTGTCTCGATTCCCAAGCTCTGCGCGACCGAGACGCTCGCGGCGTTCGGTTCTTGTCGGCTGTGCCTCGTGGAGATCGACGGTCGCGCAGGTACGCCGGCCTCGTGCACCACGCCCGTCGCCGAGGGCATGCGGATTCGCACGCAGACTGAAAAGCTCAAGTCGTTGCGTCGCGGCGTAATGGAACTCTACATTTCCGATCATCCGCTCGACTGTCTCACGTGTTCGGCCAATGGCGATTGCGAGTTGCAGGACATGGCGGGTGCCGTCGGCTTGCGTGATGTGCGCTACGGCTACGCGGGTGCCAATCATCTCGATGCACCCAAAGATGAATCTAACCCGTACTTCACCTTTGATGCTTCGAAGTGCATCGTCTGCTCGCGTTGCGTGCGGGCCTGCGACGAAGTGCAGGGTACCTTGGCGCTCACGGTGTCAGGTCGTGGCTTCGAGTCAAAGATTGCGGCAAGTGCCGACGAGAAGTTCATCGATTCCGAGTGCGTTTCTTGCGGTGCCTGTATCAAGGCTTGCCCGACGGCAACGCTCAATGAAAAGACGGTGATCGCGATCGGGCAGCCCGAGCATTCGGTGATCACGACCTGTGCGTATTGCGGGGTAGGTTGCAGCTTCAAAGCGCAGGTGCGCGGCAATGAAGTCGTGCGTATGGTGCCGCACGATGACGGCAAGGCGAACCGCGGGCACTCGTGCGTCAAAGGCCGATTTGCCTGGGGTTACGCGACCCACCCGGATCGCGTGAGGACGCCGCTCATTCGCGAGCGCATCAGCGATCCGTGGCGCGAGGCGAGTTGGGACGTGGCGGTCGCGCATATCGCGGGTGAATTTCGACGTATTCAAACTAAGTACGGGCAAAACGCGATCGGCGCCGTGACTTCCTCGCGTTGCACCAACGAAGAAACTTTCCTGGTGCAAAAAATGGTCCGCGCCGTGTTTGGCAACAATAATGTCGATACCTGCGCACGGGTCTGTCACTCGCCCACGGGCTACGGTCTGAAGCAGACCTTCGGTACGTCGGCGGGCACCCAAGATTTCGACTCGGTCATGCAGGCCGACGTCATCATGGTGATCGGCGCTAACCCCACCGATGGTCACCCGGTGTTCGCATCGCGCATGAAGCGCCGCTTGCGCCAAGGCGCGAAGCTCATCGTTGTCGATCCGCGTCGCATCGATCTCGTGCGCACGCCGCATATCGAGGCGAGCCAACACCTGCAGCTGCGACCGGGAACCAACGTCGCCATCGTCAATGCACTCGCACACGTGATCGTCACCGAGGGGCTCGTCGACGAAGCTTTCGTGCGCGAACGTTGCGATCTGGCCGAGTTTTCGAGTTGGGCAAACTTCGTGGCTGAGCTGCGTAACAGCCCGGAACAGACCGAGAGCATTACCGGCGTGCCCGCGGCGACGGTGCGCGCCGCCGCTCGGCTCTATGGCACGGGCGGTAACGGCGCGATCTACTACGGGCTCGGTGTGACCGAGCACAGCCAGGGTACAACCATGGTGATGGGCATTGCCAACCTCGCGATGGCGACCGGCAATATCGGTCGGCCGGGTGTGGGCGTGAATCCCTTGCGTGGGCAAAATAATGTGCAGGGCTCTTGCGACATGGGCTCGTTCCCGCACGAGTTCGCGGGCTATCGGCACGTCTCGGACGATGCCGCCCGCGAACTCTTCGAGAATATTTGGGGTGTACCGCTACAGGCGGAGCCGGGCCTGCGTATTCCGAACATGTTCGATGCAGCCATCGATGGCAGCTTCAAGGGGCTCTTCATTCAGGGCGAAGATTTCGCACAGTCCGACCCGGACACCCAGCATGTAGTGGAGGGACTGAGTGCGATGGAGTGCGTCGTCGTTCATGATCTTTTTTTGAACGAAACGGCCAAGTATGCCCACGTATTTTTGCCGGGAGCATCGTTCCTCGAGAAGGACGGTACGTTTACCAACGCCGAGCGGCGCATCAGTCGCGTGCGCAAAGTCATGCCGCCACGCGCCGGGCTCACCGATTGGCAGGCCGTGATGGCGGTCTGCAAGGCGCTTGGGCACACCATGCACTACGAACATCCCGCGCAGATCATGGATGAAATCGCGCGGACAACGCCGTCTTTTGCTGGCGTCAGTTATGCGCGGCTCGATGAACTTGGCTCCATTCAATGGCCTTGCAACGACAAGGCGCCGAGCGGTACGCCGGTCATGCACGCCGCGGGCTTCGCACGCGGCAAGGGACGTTTCATGATCACGGAGTACGTGCCGACCGACGAGCGATCGTCGGCGCGTTTCCCGTTGCTGCTGACCACTGGACGCATTTTATCTCAATACAACGTGGGCACGCAGACCCGGCGTACGCCGAATATGGAGTGGCACTCGGGTGATCTGCTCGAAATTCATCCGCACGATGCCGAGCAACGCGGTATTCGTGACGGTGATCTCGTACGTCTCATGAGTCGAACCGGTGGCACTGAATTACGCGCGGACATCACCGATCGTGTGGCGCCAGGCGTTGTCTATACGACGTTCCATCACCCTGATACGCACATCAATGTCGTGACCACGGAGTATTCCGACTGGGCGACCAACTGCCCGGAGTACAAAGTCACCGCCGTGCAGGTTTCGCCCGCGAATGGCTCTGCCACCGCCCGCAGCTGAGGTCGCACGCCTCGCGGTCGGCAGGGCGGCTGCGGCGGAGCGGCGCAAGCTGCCCGAGGAAGTGGCGATTTCATTGACCTACAACCGCGCTTCTTACGCGGTGATGATGGCGACGCCGCTCGATCTCGAAGATTTCGGGGTCGGGTTCACCCTCAACGAAGGCTTGATCGGCAGTGCTGACGAACTGGCCGAGATTGAAGTTTGCCGCCATGAGCTTGGACTGGAGCTGCGCATGACCTTGGTCGGCGCCGCGGCTGAGCGAACGGCCGAGCGCCGGCGGCGCATTGCAGGCCCGGTCGGGTGCGGTATTTGTGGCATCGAAAGTCTGGAGGAGGCGCTACGACCGCTGCCGCCCGTCAGCTCGTCAGCGATCGTCACACCGCAGGAAATCCGCGATGCGCTCAGTGCACTCAGTGCGCAACAAGCGCTCAATCGCGAGACCCGCGCCGTCCATGCGGCGGGCTACTGGGTGCGCGGGCGCGGCGTTATGGCGGTGCGCGAGGACGTCGGCCGGCATAATGCGCTCGACAAACTCGCCGGTGCGCTGGCGCGGGGTGGCGAGTCTGCGGTCGAGGGGATGTTGCTGATTTCGAGCCGCGTCTCCATAGAGATGGTGCAGAAGGCGACCATGATGGGCGCGGGGCTACTGGTCGCGGTATCAGCCCCGACGGCACTCGCCGTTCGTTCGGCCGAAGCCGCAGGTTTGACATTGGTCGCGATCGCGCGTGATGACGGATTCGAGGTGTTCAGTGCACCCGAGAGGATCAAGACATGAATGTGGATAAGCTCGTAAGGATGGCGAACCAGATCGCCGGTTTCTTTGCCCACGAGGGTCGGGACAAGGCGCCAGCCAGTATCGCCGACCATATCCACAAATTTTGGGATCCGCGCATGTGCAAAGAAATCATCGAAGCGGTGACTGCGGCGCGCGCCAAAAATCTCGATCCGCTCGCTTTGATTGCCGTGCAGCAGCTTGCAGCCGAGGCCACCGCTGCACCGGCGGCGAGCTCGGCCGCAGCCAAAAGTGCCCCTGTTCCAGTCGCCAAGCTCGCGAGCTACAACCCGGCAACAGGTGAATTACTGGGTGAGGTGCCGATCGCGGGTGCGGTGCAGATTGACGAGGCGGTGCAGCGGGCGCATGCGGCACAACCGGCGTGGGCCGCACTCAGTGGTACCGAGCGTGCGCGGGTGCTGCGGCGCGTCTCCGACATTTTGCGTGAGCGCAACGATGAGCTTTCGCTGATCGAAATGCGGGATACCGGCAAACCGATACAAGAAACCCGCGTGGTCGACATTGTCTCGGGGGTCGAGTGTTTCGAATATTTTGCCGCGCTCGCGACCGGTGCCGCGGGCGAGCATATCGATCTTGGGCCTGCGGGCTTCGGCTACACGCGACGCGAGGCCTTGGGCGTCGTGGCGGGAATCGGTGCGTGGAATTACCCCATGCAGACGGCCTGCTGGAAAACCGCGCCGGCGCTGGCGTTCGGCAACGCGATGATCTTCAAGCCGGCTGAGCTCACGCCGCTGAGCGCCGCCGAGCTTCCCGGCATCATGAAAGCCGCCGGGGTTCCGGATGGCATCTTTCAGGTCGTGCAGGGCGGTGTCGAAACCGGCCGTCTGCTCACCCGTCATCCGGGCATTGCCAAAGTGTCTTTGACGGGCTCGGTTGAAACCGGTAAGGCAGTGATGGGTGATGCGGCGAGCACGCTCAAGCACGTCACTCTCGAGCTGGGTGGCAAATCGCCGCTGCTGATTTTTGCGGATGCCAAGCTCGATCAGGCTGTTTCGGGTGCGTTGCTCGGCAATTTCTACTCGGCGGGCGAGGTGTGTTCGAACGCGACCCGGGTGTTTGTGCATCGCTCGATCAAAGATGAATTTTTGCGGCGGTTGCTCGCGCGAGTGTCGGCGATGAAGATCGGCGATCCCGCGGACCCTGCCACGCAGGTGGGTTCACTCATTTCCGAGGAGCACTTGCACAAGGTGATGTCGTACATCGAGATGGGCAAGCAGGAGGGCGCGCGAGTACTGATCGGCGGCAAGCGACTGACCGAAGGTGCTTTGGGCAAAGGCTTCTTCGTGACGCCCACCGTGTTCGATGGTTGCCGCGACGACATGAGCATCGTGCGTGAAGAAATCTTTGGTCCGGTGATGATGGTGCTCGACTTCGACTCCGAAGAAGACGCTATCGAGCGTGCCAATGCGACCGAGTTCGGTCTCTCGGCGGGTGTATTCACCCAGGATCTGAATCGCGCCCATCGGGTGATCGCCAAGCTGCAGGCCGGCAGCTGTTGGATCAATCACTATAATATTTGTCCCATGGAACTGCCCTTCGGCGGCTATAAACATTCGGGCATTGGCCATGAAAACGGGCGTATCACCATGGAGTACTACACCCAGCTCAAGAGCGTGTACGTCGCGAAAGGCGATATCGACGCGCCGTACTGAGCCTGCCCCGCCATGCACCACGAAGAGTTCGATTACATCATCGTGGGAGCAGGCTCCGCGGGCTGTGTGCTCGCCAATCGCTTGACCGCGAGTGGGCAGCATCGCGTGTTGCTGCTCGAGTACGGAGGCGCCGATCGATCGGTATTCATCCGTATGCCCTCGGCGCTGGCGATCCCGATGAATCGCCAGCGGTACAACTGGTTCTATTACAGCGAGCCCGAGCCGGGACTCGGCGGTCGCCGACTGCACACACCGCGCGGCAAGGTGCTCGGCGGTTCGTCTTCGATCAACGGTATGGTGTACATCCGTGGTAATCCGCTCGATTTCGAACGTTGGCAGGAAGAGGGCGCGAGTGGTTGGAGCTATGCCGATGTGCTGCCGTACTTTCGGCGCGCTGAAACGCGCGCGAGCGGCGGCGATGTTTACCGCGGTGAACAAGGCCCCTTGCAGACCTGCTACGGCAGCCTGCAAAACCCGCTGCACGCCGCGTGGCTCGCGGCGGGTCGAGAGGCTGGGTATCCGCTGACCGACGACATCAATGGCTACCAGCAAGAAGGCTTTGGCCGCTTCGACATGACGGTGGGCGCAGGGCAGCGCTGCAGTGCTGCGGTCGCTTATCTGCACCCGGTACGCTCGCGCCGCAACCTCGTGGTTCGTACGGCCGCACTCGTACAGCGCATCCTCTTCGAGGGTGAGCGGGCAGTCGGCGTCGAATATCGGCGCGGCACAACTAGCCACAAGGTTTTTGTGAATCGTGAAGTGATCGTGAGCGCAGGGCCCATCAATTCGCCGCAACTCCTCAAGCTGTCGGGTCTCGGCCCATCGGCCGAGCTGCGCGAGCATGGCATCGGCGTGGTGCAAGATCTCCCCGGCGTCGGCGAGAATTTGCACGATCATCTCGAGTTCTATTTTCAGGTTGCCTGCCGCGAGCCGATTACTTTGTACTCGGCAATGAACCCATTTGCCAAAGCCTGGATCGGCGTGCGCTGGCTGCTGTCACGCGGCGGTCTGGGTGCGACCAATCATTTCGAGACGGGTAGCTTCATTCGCAGTCGAGCAGGCGTTCGCTATCCCGATCTGCAGTACCACTTTCTGCCGTTGGCGGTCGCCTACGATGGGTCGAGCGGCGCCTCGGAGCACGGCTTTCAGGCGCACGTTGGCCCGATGCGTACGCGTAGCCGCGGCTGGGTGCGCTTGCGCTCGGCTGACCCCACCCAAGCACCGCGCATCTTTTTCAATTATCTCGGCGCAGCCGACGACCTCACCGAAATGCGCGCTTGTGTGCGGCTTACCCGCGAAATCTTTGCCCAGCCTGCCTTCGAGCGCTATCACGGTCGGGAGATTCAGCCGGGCACGGGTGTGCAGAGCGATGCCGAGATCGATGCCTTCGTGCGCCAGCACGTCGAGAGCGCCTATCACCCCTGCGGGACCTGCCGCATGGGGGCTACCGACGATGCGCTCGCCGTGGTCGACCCCGAGACCCGGGTGCGAGGGGTCTCAGGACTGCGCGTGGTCGACTCGTCGATCATGCCCTCGATCACTACCGGCAATCTCAATGCACCCACCATCATGTTGGCAGAGAAAGCTGCCGATCATATTTTGGGTGGCCCTTTGCTGCCGCGCGCGACGGCAGAGTATTACGTGGCAAGCAACTGGCAGACCGCCCAGCGCTGAGTGCGCTTTGCGCCTTGCGCTTCGCGCTGAAGCGCTCAGCCGAGATCTTGCACAGCCTCGCGCATCCAGCCTTCGAGATAAGGGGCGAACGATCGCCAGACCTCGATCTGAAATTCATGGACGCCCCGTCGCCAAAGCACGATCTCGGTCTTGTTGAAGAGTGTGCGACTGCACATGTCGATCGGGAAGGCTGTCAGCGACAGATCTTGCGGGCAACCACAATTGAGCAAGTCTTCGGCAAATGTGCACGAAAGTTTCAAGCCGAGCTGTCGATGGCTGACATCCACGAGCGAGTACGGCTGCGTCGCGAGTGCGCCGCGCAGCGCAGACTCGAGATCATGGCCCGACGAGGCTGCCCCGGAGTTCGCGATGAGCAGACGCTCATCGGGGCCGAGCCAGAGCACGCTTGCGCGCTCGTTGCTGCGAGCGCGACCGGCGACGTCAGCCGTCAACAAGCCGAGTGCTGAATCCGCGGCGGCAAGCGCTGCAGGCGGCCCCTGCAAAATGTACCGTTTGGCGGGCGGCAGTACCTGCAGCCAATCCTGCGGCGAAGGCGTCGCGTCAGACATTGAGGCGCGCTCCCTGCGGATCAAAGAATATCGGGCTGCAAACCTCGACCGGAATGTCGCCATTCGGCATGGGTACATAGAGGGTTTGACCGATTCGACTGCGACCGGCTT
>VGUP01000065.1 GCA_016874175.1 Gammaproteobacteria bacterium
CCCGCTGAACTGCGCGTACTCACCCTGCCCGACGGCGAGGTGCTGCCCTACGACGTGTTCTCGCCCCATCCGGACATCACGAGCGAGCGTCTGCTGGCGCTCGCCGAGTTGCCGACCCTGCGCCGCAGCCTGCTGCTCGTCACCGTCGATACGCTGCTGCAACGGCTCGCACCGCGGCAGTACGTGGCGAGTCGCAGCTTTTCGCTCGCCGTGGGCGAGCGGCTCGCCCTCGAGGCCTTCCGTCTGCGGCTCACCGAGGCGGGCTATTCGAGTGTCAGCCAAGTCGCCGGCCCCGGCGAGTACGCCATGCGCGGCTCGCTACTCGATGTATTTCCGATGGGTACTGATTTGCCACTACGCATCGATCTTTTCGATGATGAAATCGAGGCAATTCGCAGTTTCGATCCGCAGACGCAACGCTCGCAGGACGCGCTGAACTCGATCCGCCTGCTGCCGGCGCGCGAAATGCCGCTCGATGGCGATTCGGTACGCGCCTTCCGTCGTCGCTATCGCACGCGCTTCGAGGGCGACCCCACGCGCAGCGCCATCTATCGTGGCGTCAGCGATGGCATTGCGCCTGCGGGCATCGAGTTCTATCTGCCGCTTTTCTTTGACGAGACGGCCACACTCTTCGACTATCTGCCTGCCAATGCGGTCATGGTCGATCTCACGGGGGATCTCGACGGCACGATCGAAAAAGCCTGGCAGGCGCTGCACGCGCGTTACGAGGACCGCTGCGGCGATCTCGAGCGGCCGCTGCTGCAACCCGCAGAGCTTTTCATTGACGGGGCGGTAGTCAACAGCAGTATCGATACTCGGCAGACGATCACCCTGCAAAGTTTTCGCCGCGAGTCCGCCGGGCCCGAGACCTGCGACTTCGGCTCGCGGCTGCCGCAGGAGCTGCGCCTCGATGCGCGCGCCGAGAAACCGCTCGCGCCACTGCAAAATTTTTTGGCGAATCACGCGGGTCGAGTGCTGCTTGCCGCCGATTCGCCGGGGCGGCGTGGAGTGCTCGGCGAACTGCTGCGCGGCGCCAATCTCCGAGCCACCCCCTGCGAGGGCTGGGCGCAGTTCGTCGCCAGCAACGCCGAACTCGCGCTGACGGTAGCGCCCGAACTTGCCGGTCTTGCACTCAACGAACCGCCGCTGGTCGTACTCTCCGAGTCGCAGCTGTTCGGTACGCGCGCGCGTCAGGAGCGCCGCCGCCGCAAAGTCACCGCCGACCCGAACACCATCCTGCGCGATCTGCAATCGCTCACCGCGGGCGCCCCCGTGGTTCACGAGGAATACGGCGTCGGCCGCTATGTCGGGCTACAGGTGATGGAGGTCGGCGGCCAAAGCGGTGAATTTTTGGTACTCGAGTACCAAGGTGGTGATCGGCTTTACGTGCCCGTGCACTCGCTGCATCTCATCAGTCGCTACTCGGGGGCAGCGCCTGAATCAGCGCCCCTGCACAAGCTCGGCACCGACCAATGGAGCCGCGCCCGCAAGCGCGCGGCGGAAAAAGTGCGCGACGCCGCCGCCGAGTTGCTCGATCTCTACGCCCGACGCAAGGCCCGCCGCGCGCTGCGCCTCGAATCGCGTGAGCTTGAATATCAGGCCTTTGCTAATGCCTTCCCCTTCGAAGAAACCGCCGATCAGGCCGACGCCATCGGCAAGGTAGTGGCCGATCTGTACTCCGAGCAGCCGATGGATCGGATCGTTTGCGGTGACGTCGGTTTCGGCAAAACCGAAGTCGCGATGCGCGCCGCCTTCGTCGCTGTGCAAGCCGGCAAGCAGGTCGCTGTACTCGTGCCGACCACCCTGCTCGCGCAGCAGCATGCCGCGAATTTCGCCGACCGTTTCGCCGACTGGCCAGTGCGTGTCGAAGCGTTGTCGCGCTTTCGCTCGACCCGCGAGACGACGGCCGTGCTCGAGGGTATCGAGAAAGGTACGGTCGATATCGTCATCGCCACGCATCGCCTGTTGCATGCCAACGCCCGCTTCAAAGATCTCGGACTCATCATCGTCGATGAGGAACACCGCTTTGGCGTGCGCGACAAGGAACGTCTGAAAACCCTGCGCGCCGAAGTGCACGTTCTCACCCTGACGGCAACGCCCATCCCGCGCACCCTCAACATGGCGCTCGGCGGCTTGCGCGAGCTGTCGCTGATCGCGACACCGCCGGCGGAGCGCCTGGCGATCAAAACTTTTGTCAGCGAATGGAGCGATGCGGCAGTCCGCGAGGCGATCCTGCGCGAGTTGCGGCGCGGCGGGCAAATCTATTTCGTGCACAACGAAGTCCGCGATATCGAAAAAGTGGCTGCCGATCTCGCCATCCTCGTGCCCGAGGCCAACATCCGTGTTGGTCACGGCCAAATGCGCGAGCGTGAACTAGAGCAGCTGATGGTCGATTTCTATCATCGGCGTTTCGACATTCTGATCTGCACGACCATCATCGAGAGCGGCATCGACGTGCCGAGCGCCAATACCATCCTCATCGATCGTGCCGATCGATTCGGTCTCGCGCAGCTGCACCAGATGCGCGGCCGAGTCGGTCGCTCGCACCATCAGGCCTACGCCTATCTTTTGATCCCCTCGCGCAAAGCGCTCGCCGGCGATGCGCTCAAACGGCTCGAGGCACTCGAGTCGCTCGAAGATCTGGGCGCGGGCTTCGTACTAGCCACGCACGATCTCGAAATTCGCGGGGCAGGTGAATTGCTCGGCGAGGAGCAGAGCGGCGAGATGACCGAAGTCGGCCTCACCATGTACCTCGACATGCTCGACCGGGCGGTCAAGGCGATGAAGGATGGCCGTACGGTCGATCTCGATGCGCCGCTCGCCGCGCAGGCCGAAGTCGAAATGCGCGTGCCCGCCCTGCTGCCCGAAACCTATGTCAGCGATGTCAATGTACGCCTCGCGCTCTACAAAAAAATCGCGGCCGCCGCCGACAACGACGCGCTCGACACGCTGACCGCGGAACTCGTCGATCGCTTCGGCGAGCTGCCGCCGCAAACCCTGAACCTGTTGCGCAACGCGCGGCTGCGCCTGATCACCCAGCGGCTCGGCATCCGGCGGCTCGATTTTGGCAGCCACGGCGGCACGGTCCTCTTCAAAACCGAAAATCGTATTGATCCGCGAGCGGTCATCCGGCTCATTCAGGATCGCTCGCGAGAGTACCGCCTCGAAGGGCCGCTCAAACTGCGGGTCTCGCGCGAGCTTGACGATGAGGCCGAGCGCTATGAATTCGTCAGCGGCCTGCTGCAGAAGCTCGCCGCCGCAGCCTGAGGCCGCTCGGCTATCATCCGCCCATGCCCCCGCGACTGCCCCCCATCATGCATCCGAGCTTGAGCATGCGTCGAAGTTTGAGCGTGCGTCTTGGCTTGAGCGTGCGCCCGAGCCTGACCTGCCTCGGCGTGATGTTGCTCGTGCTCGTCGCCAGCCCGCCCGCCATCACGCAGGCCGCGGCCGCCAGCACCTACAACATCGAGGTGCTGATTTTCCGCATGAATGGACCGCGCGAGGGTGAACCTGGCGCCGCGGCCGCACGCTCGGCAAGCGGCGACTCGGCCCAAGGTGCAACCCAATTAGCGCGCTATGTGGGCGCCCTTCCCGCCGCCAAACTGCAACTCGCCGGAGCTCGGCAAAAACTCGCAGGTGCGGGATACCGCGTCCTTGCGCATACCGGCTGGACGCAGACGGCCAGCAGCTGGGGTTCGCGCAACGGGCTCGCGGTCGAACGCGTGGGTCTGCAAGTGCCGGGGCTCAGCGGACAATTTTTGCTCGAACGCGGCTCGCTGCTGCACTTCGGCATGAACCTGCGCTACACGCCGGAGGGCGGTGCAGCGCTGCGGATGAGCGAGATCCGTCGTATCCGCTTCAATGAAAAGAACTACTACGACCACCCAGGATTAGGCGTCGTCGCGGTCATCACGCCAGGCGGCAAATAAATCGCGATCGAGTTTCAGGCCAGCCGCAGATCGGGCGGCGCCAGACAGCGCTCGAGTGCGCCCTGCGCCGCCTGCCACTCCGCCGACTCGCGCAACGATTCGACCGTCCATTGGCCGCGGCCGCGCAAGCGTATCCGGCGCAACGCGGCCGCCGCATCGACGGGCGGTTGGAAGCCATCGAGCAGTGCGATCACGCTGTCGCGATGATTGCAGACCGGCAGCACATCGCAGCCCGCAGCCAGGACTTTCTCGGCCCGCTCGACGATACCCCCCACTGCTGCAGCGCCGGCCATCGACAGATCATCGGCAAACACCACACCTTGAAAGCGCAACTCGTTGCGCAGGTAGCCGCGAATCCAGCGCTGCGAAGCACTCGCGGGAACCGCATCGATTTCGGGATAAAGCACATGCGCAACCATTACGCCGGCAAGGCCGTTGGCTATCAGCAGGCGATACGGCGCGATATCGGGATCGAGGTCGACGAGCGAACGACGATCGACTGGCAAGGCGTGGTGCGAATCCGCGACCACTGCGCCATGACCCGGAAAATGTTTGGCCGTGGCCACCATACCCGCTGAACGCATGCCATGCATGTACGCGACGGCGAGTGCGCCGACCACCTCGGGATCGGCGTGCAAAGCGCGATCACCGATGACTTCGCTCACGCCGTAATCCAGATCCACGCAGGGCGCAAAAGATAAATCAACGCCCACTGCGCGCAGCTCCGCCGCCATTAACCAGCCGAGCTCGCGCGCGAGCGCGAGACCCGCCCGCGGCGCCGCATCGTGCTCGTGACCGATACGGCGCAGTGGGGGCAGGCGCGAGAACCCTTCGCGAAATCTTTGTATACGACCGCCTTCGTGATCGACACCGACGATCAGCGCGGGATTACGCACCGCATGGATATCGGCGACCAATTGCTGCAGCTGCAGAGGATTTTTGTAGTTACGCGCGAACAGGATCACGCTGCCGACCAGCGGATGCTGCAGCAACTCGCGCTCGATGGGCTGCAGGACGGTGCCCTCGAGATCGATCATCAACGGTCCCAAAGTCATCGTGAGGCCTCCAGCACGGCAATGGACTCGACGTGGTTGGTATGCGGGAACATGTCGATCACGCCCGCCGCTGCAAGCTTATAGCCGTGATCGTGACAGAGCACGCCGAGATCGCGCGCCAGGGTGCCCGGATGACACGACACATAGACCATGCGCTCGGCACCTAGCGCCGCAAGTCGCGGCAGCACCTCGATGGCGCCGGCACGGGGCGGATCGAGCAGTATGCGTTCAAAGCGACCGGCTAACGCCGCAGCACCGCCATCGGCCTCGGCAAGGTTCGCAACATGAAAGCGTGCATTGCGCAAATCATTGAGCGCTGCATTGTGGCGCGCTCTCGCGACCAGTCCCGCCTCGCCCTCGATGCCGACCACCTCCGCGACCCGACGAGCAATCGGCAGCGTGAAGTTGCCGAGCCCACAGAACAGATCGAGCACCCGATGATTCGGCTGCAACTCGAGCAGTTCGATCGTCCGCGCAATCAGCGCCTGGTTAACCGCGCCATTGATCTGTACAAAATCGGTTGCCTGAAACTCGTAGCGCAGACCTTCGGCAGACACGCGGTATTCGAGCGCAGCGCCGGCCGCGTCAAGCGGTCGAATGCTGTCGAGACCACCCGACTGCAGATCAATGCGTAGCCCGTGTTTGACTGCAAACGCGGCGAGCGCAGCGCGATCCGCGGCGCCGAGCTCCACAAGATTGCGCAGCACGAGCACGGTGAGATTGTCGGCCACTGCGACTTCGATCTGCGGAATCGAAGCCCGCGCCGAAAGCCCCGTCAGCAACTCGGAGAGCGGCGTAATCAAAGCATCGAGCGGCGGCGCAAGAATTTCGCAGCGCTCGAGCGCCGCAATGTACGGCTTCGCGCGCTTGCGGAAGCCGACGAGAACGCGGCCACGCTTAGGCACGAACTTGGCACCGAGACGCGCACGGCGACGGTAATTCCACACCGGCCCGGCGAGTGGCTCCAGCCAGCGCTCGGGGCTCGCCCGCCCGATGCGCTCGAGATTGTCGGCGAGCTCGCGCTGCTTCGCCTGCAACTGCGCGGCGGGCGCGAGGTGCTGTAGCGAACAACCGCCGCACACCCCGAAGTGCGCGCAACGCGGCGTCGCGCGCGCAGCCGAGGCCTCGATCACCTCGAGGAGCTCGCCTTCATCGTGCTGCCGATGCTGACGAACCCGGCGAAAACGAATGCGCTCGCCCGGCAAAGCCCCGGCAACAAAGACGGTCTTCGCCTCGCGTACCACGCCCTCGCCATGATGATTGAGCGCAGCGACCACCGCCTGTTCGGGCGGACCGGGGGGTCTCGGACCGCGACTCACGATGCGGTCGGCGGCCAAGCCGCGAGAAACTCCGCAAAATGCGGTTCATCGGCCGCGGCGAGTAGCTCGTGTACGCGCGCCTCCTCAGCGGCGAGACCGGTCGCATCGATACGGCCGCGCATCATCTCGAAACGCAAAAAGATGAGCCAAGTATTGAGGACATCGGTTTCGCAGTAGCGCCGAATACCCTGCAAGTTGCCCGCGGTGTAGGCGTCCCACACCTGATCGCCCGAGAAACCAAGCTTGCCCGGCAGACCGAGCAGATAGGCCATGTCGCTGAGGCTCGCCTTGGCACGCGGCTGGTAAGCCGAGAGCACATCCATGAGATCGGTGTGCCGCTCGTGAAACCGACTCAGATAATTATTCCAGCGAAAACTTTGATCCTCGCCACCCGTCTCCCAATAGCGACGCGCTACCACGCCGTGCTTGAGTGCCCGGTAATGCAACACGGGCAGATCGAACCCGCCACCGTTCCAGGAGATGAGATTCGGCGTGTGCCGCTCGATACCTTCGAAAAACCGCATGACAAGGTCGGCTTCGGTGGACTCGAGATCGCCGAGACTCCACACCTTGAGCGTGTCGCCGCGACGCATGACACACGAGATCGCCACGATACGATGCTGCTCATACGGCAAAAAATCGCTGCCGCCGTGACGACGCGCCTGCGCGAACATCGCTTTGGCGACCTGCACGTCAGCGAGTCCCTCGAGGCCCAAAACCCGCCGACCAAGTTCGACGTCGGGAACGGTTTCGATATCGAAAACAAGTGTCGTCATGAGCGAGCCGCCACCATCAGGGCCCTCATGTCGCGCACAGCTGCGGCAAGGCCAGTAAAAACGGCGCGCGCGACGATCGCGTGGCCGATGTTGAGTTCGGTAATCTGCGCAATCGCCGCCACGGCGTGCACGTTTTCATAGTGCAGCCCGTGACCGGCGTGGACCTCGAGACCGAGCGTGGCCGCGAGCCGCGCCCCCGCACGCAGACGTTCGAGTTCGTGCGCCGCGTCGGCGCCCGTTGCTTCGCAATAGCGGCCGGTGTGCAATTCGACCACTGGCGCGCCGGCGCGCGCCGTCGCCTCGATTTGCGCGGGCTCTGGATCAATGAAAAGCGCCACACGGATGCCGCCGGCCGCGAGCAGCGCGCAACTCTCGCGCAGTCGACCGATCTGGCCCACGACATCCAGCCCTCCCTCGGTGGTGATCTCGGCGCGACGCTCCGGCACCAGGCAGCAATCGGCGGGACGGATACGTCGTGCGAAGTTAATCATCTCATCGGTGACTGCAATCTCGAGGTTCATGCGCGTCTGCAGCAGCGGCCGCAGCGTGTCGACGTCAGCGTCTTGAATATGCCGGCGATCCTCGCGCAAGTGCAGCGTGATGTTATCGGCACCGGCCTGCTCGGCAGCGAGCGCAGCCTCGATCGGACTCGGATAACTCACGCGTCGCGCCTGCCGCAGCGTTGCCACGTGATCGATGTTGACACCAAGATCGATGCTCGCAGTCATGAATTCTTTGTCTCCTGGCGACGTGGCCGACGGCTGACCGCCCGCGCCACCGCACGCGTGTTCAAATCGCGACCCTCGAGCGCACGATCCAGTGCCGCTCGCAACACCCGCCGTGCCGTATCGAGCACGGCCGGATCCCGATAATCGTCCTCGGCGATGGCCAGCAGGTCGCATCCTGCCACGGCCGAAGTCGGCGGCGCGCCCGACACTTCGATGAAGCCGAGATCGGGGTGGAAATGATAATACCCATCGGTGCGCAGCGCGGCACCCTCGCGGGCCTCGGCGCGAAACTCAACCCCGTAGCCCAGTATCTCCAAGAGCTGCCGCTCGAAGCTGCGCAGCACCCCGGACACCGGCTCCGTCGCGCGCAGGCGCTCGAGGCTCTGATGATAGAGATCAAAAACGAGTGGCTGCGGATCATGGCGCAGCGTCAGCTTGAGCACGAGCTCATTGAGATACCACGCGCTGAGCAAGGCGGCTGCGGGCAGCGCCCGCCACTCGCCCGCTGCCGGCGCTGCCTCCACCTGATTGAGTTGCCCCGCATCCCCGGTGCCGGTCCAGGAGCCGAGCAACAAGCGGAACGGCTGTAGCACCGAGGCGCTACGCGATTTGGGTCCGCGCACCCCACGCGCAAACAGCGTCAGCCGACCATGCTCGCGCGTGAACACATCGAGCATGCGACTGGTGTCGCGCCAAGGGCGATGATGCAATACGTACAGTTCGGCGAGTTCGACGCGTCGGCTGCCTTTGGCCACCGCAGCGCTCCGCTTACTCGAGGCCCAGCGTACGCAGCGCCTGGGCATTATCCGCCCAGTTCTCGCGCACCTTGACCCACAGCTCAAGGTGAACGCGATGACTGAGCAGTCCAATGATTTCGCGACGGGCGGAGCTACCGACTCGCTTGAGTCGCGCGCCGCCGGCGCCGATCACGATGGGCTTTTGGCCCTCGCGATCAACCCAGATCACCGCGTGAATGAGATCGCGCTCGCCGCCGTCAGCCATTTCGCGTTCCATTTTTTCAATCTCGACGGCGATGCCGTAGGGCACTTCCTGATTGAGATCCAGTGTAAGTTTTTCGCGAATGATCTCGGTAATACGAAAGCGCAGATCGCGATCCGTACGATCGGTCTCGTCGAACAGCTGCGGCGACAGCGGCAGTTCGCGCCCGATGGCTGCGATCAGCTCCTCGAGGTTGTCGGCACGCGCCGCCGACACCGGTACGATGGCGCGAAATTCATGTCGTTTCGCGAGCTGCGCAATGAAGGGCAGCAAACGATCGCGAGGCTTTACGGTATCGACTTTGCTGACCACACACAGCACCGCGCGCTCACTCTCGCGTATCCGCTGCAGCACCGCTTCGTCCTCCGGCGTCCAGCGCAATGCCTCCACCACGAACACGACGAGATCGGCATCGAGCAGCGCCGCCGCCGCCGTGCGATTCATCGCGCGATTGAGGGCGCGCTTACCACCCGCGTGCAAACCCGGCGTATCGACGAAAGCGATCTGCAAGCCAGAACGGTTGGCGAGCCCGGTGATGCGATGTCGCGTTGTTTGTGGACGTGGCGTGACGATCGACACTTTCTCGCCGACCAGCGCATTGAGCAGGGTCGACTTGCCGACATTGGGTCGACCCACAAGCGCGGCGAACCCGGCCCGAAACTCTGCAGACTCGCACAACTCGTTCATGTGCGTTCACCTATTTGTGCGAGCGCACGCTGCGCAGCTTCTTGCTCGGCGCGCCTTCGGCTCGAGCCCTCCCCCATGGTGCTGATATCTTTGGCTGCGATCTCGCAGCGCACCACGAAATGCTGATCGTGCGGCTCACCGCTCACGCTCTCGACACTGTAGGCGGGCAAAGGCAGCGTGCGCGACTGCAGCCACTCCTGCAGCCGGGTCTTCGAATCTTTGAGCGAGTCTGCTTGCGGCAGCGCCTCGAGCAGCGGCATGCAGAATCGAATGACGATAGCGCGCGCCGCCTCGAGTCCAGAGTCGAGGTAAACCGCGCCCACGGTTGCCTCGAAGGCATCGGCCAGAATCGACTCGCGACGAAAGCCACCGCTCCTGAGCTCGCCCGAGCCTAGCTGCAACTCCTCGCCCAACCCCAGACTCTGCGCGATACCGGCCAGCGGCCCCGCGCTCACGAGACTCGCGCGCAACCGACTCAGATCGCCCTCATCGGCTGCGGGGAACCGTTGATAGAGCGACTCGGCAACCAAAAGACTGAGCACTGCGTCGCCTAAAAATTCGAGTCGCTCGTTATTGCGACCCGACGCACTGCGGTGAGTCAGCGCCGCCGTGAAAAGCGCCAGGTCGCGCGCCTCATAGCCCAGCGCCGACTGCAACCATCGCTGCGGCCAATCGGGACGCATCACGCTCACCGCTTGCTCACTCTATTCGAGTGAAAATACGCGACCAGTTCGGGCCCCCGGCACGCTGCAGATCCCAGTTGAACCAGATCGCACTCGCCCGGCCCACGAGCAGCGACTCATCGACAAAACCCCAGACGCGACCGTCCAAGCTGTTGTCGCGATTGTCACCGACCATCAAATATTGACCCTGCGGTACCTGCACGAAGCGATCGCCCGAGTCTGGATTGATGCCGGCAGTGGACTCATTACAGATGTAACCCTGCATGATGTTGCGGTTACACGACGGCAGCGGTGGCACGGCCAGCATGTCCGAGTTCAGGCAGTGCAGCACGGCGTGCTTGCGCCCATCGAGGTCTTCCTCGGCAAGCCGCATGTTCTGGTAGCAACCGTCTTCGTAGCGACTCTGCTGCACGAGCGGCACAGGCTTGCCGTTGATGATCAGCTGATCGTTGCGCACTTCGACGAGATCACCGGGCAAGCCAACCACGCGCTTAATATAATTAATGGCCGGATCGGGCGGAAAACGAAACACGGCGACATCACCACGCGCAGGCTTGCCGACCTCGACGATCTTGCGATGCACCACCGGCAAGCGCACACCGTAAGCATATTTGTTGACCAAGATGAAATCGCCATCGAGCAGCGTCGGCATCATCGAGTCCGAGGGGATTCGATACGGCTCATAGAAAAACGACCGCAGCACGAGCAGCACCGCCATCACCGGAAAGAAACTGCGCGCGTAATCGACAGTGCCCGGCAACTGCAGCGATTCGGGCTCGCGCTTCGCCCCGAGCGCCGCTGCCAGCCGCCGCGGCGCGAGCAGCCAATGATCGATCGCCCAGACGATCCCCGAGGCGACGGTGATGAGGATCAGCAGCAGACTGAAATCCGCCCGCTGTGCCGACATCAGCTGAAAGAACCAGGCGATCACCAAAAACGGCAATACACCGTAGAGCAGGCGCATCACGAGCGGATCGGGCGTCGGCTGGCCCTCTTTGAGCACGAGCTGACGAGCGGGACGCACGAACCAGTCGTCGATCACGCACAGGATGGCGACCGGCAGCGCAAGCAAGGCTAGCGTAGAAATAATGAGATCGATCATGGGGTCACTTCCTGCCGACTTTGAGCACCGCGAGGAAGGCTTCCTGCGGAATCTCCACGGAACCCACCTGCTTCATGCGCTTTTTGCCTTCTTTTTGCTTCTCGAGCAGCTTGCGCTTGCGGCTGATGTCGCCACCGTAGCACTTCGCCAACACGTTTTTGCGCAGCGCCTTGACCGTGGCCCGCGCGATCACGTGCGAGCCGATTGCCGCCTGCACCGCCACCTCGAACATCTGCCGCGGAATGAGCTCCTGCATCTTGTCGACGAGTTCGCGACCGCGCTGATAGGCGGTATCGCGGTGCACGATGATGGAGAGCGCATCGACCCGATCACCGTTGATGAGGATGTCGAGCTTGGAGAGCGGCGCCGTCTGGAAGTGACTGAATTCATAGTCGAACGAGGCGTAGCCGCGACTCGCCGACTTCAGTCGGTCGAAGAAATCGAGCACCACTTCGGCAAGCGGCAGCTCGTACTGCAGCGACACCTGATTGGCGAGATACTGCATCTTCTTCTGCGAGCCGCGCTTCTCGGTGCACAGCTGCAGCACACCGCCGACATAATCGGGCGGCACCAGAATATTGGCGATGATGATGGGCTCGCGAATCTCCGCGAGCTTGTTCGGCGCCGGCAGTTTGGCCGGGTTGTCGACGTATTCGTTAGTGCCGTCGGTCAAGCCGACCTCATAAATTACGGTAGGCGCACTCGTGATCAGATCGAGGTCATATTCGCGCTCGAGACGCTCCTGCACGATGTCCATGTGCAAGAGACCGAGAAAACCCACGCGGAAGCCGAAGCCGAGCGCTCCCGATACTTCGGGTTCGTAGTGCAGCGCAGAATCATTGAGACGCAACTTCGCGAGTGCATCGCGGAACGACTCGTAGTCGTCGGCATTCACGGGGAAGAGCCCGGCAAATACCCGAGGTTGCACCTGCTTGAAACCGGGCAGCGGCGCCGCGCAGGCCTTGTTTTCGAGGGTGATGGTGTCACCCACCGGTGCGCCGTCGATTTCTTTGATTCCGGCGATCACGAAGCCGACCTCGCCCGCACCGAGCTGGGGCGTGCCGATCGACTTCGGGGTGAAGCGACCGAGCTTGTCGACCAGCCAGTTGCGACCCGTCGACATCACGCGGATCTTGTCACCGGTCCTGAGCGTACCGTTGACGACCCGCACCAAAGAAACCACACCGGCGTAGTTATCGAACCAGGAGTCGATGA
>VGUP01000066.1 GCA_016874175.1 Gammaproteobacteria bacterium
AGATCTTCAAAGATTTCGCGGATGACTTTACGAGCGTCGGCAGAGAACGGCGTCAGGCGCTTGTACGCCATACTGACGCTCGCCTGTGACGCGCCAGCGAGCGCAACCACTTTATGCCCGGCGACCGGATGCTTTTCCGGCAACTCCCAGGCCAATAGCGGCATCCAGGCATAGACCCGTTTTACAGGGGTTCGCGTGCGGATCTCCCAAGCGATCTGACCAAAAACATTGGCGCGGACCGGAAGGTGCCGATTACTGAAATACGTTGCGCTGGCAGAGCCGTTGGCGTCCGGATCGGCAAATGCTTGCAGGTATACGGTATTGACGCCGAGCCACGTCAGGCGATCCACAAGGTGATTGAGGTTTCTTTTGAACTGGGCAGGATCGCTGTCGTAAATATAGTCGAGATCGACGTGGGCGACTTTCTGTGCGCGATCGTTTTCGGTCGCGCCGCTCGCACGGACTCGCAGCTGATAACGCAGTTCTCCAATATTGGTTTTCGATTCGATCAAAATTCGTCGCAGACCGAGCGGGGGCGCGCTCGCATCGTTGGCGCCATCGTCTAGCGTCAGCCCGATCGTCATCCCTGCGGCTGCGGCAACCTCGGCCGCCGTGCCGTTGAAACGCCCATAGGGCCACACCATCACGCGCGGCGACTTGCCGACCCGCTGTCGTATTATTTTTTTCGCCCGCCGCAGATCACTGTCGATACGCGCTCGATACGTCGACTCGGATTCGTATTGGTCGCGGCCGGAATCGTAGAGCCGCGTGGTCGCAGCCGCCTGTATGCTGCCGCCGGGATTGCCGAGAATGCCGCGGTGCAAATCGTGACTGTGGCTCGCGATTTCTACCAACCCGGTCGCTTGCATTTCGCGCAATTGCTCCCAGGTCATGAAATATTTTCGCGGAACCGCCTTACCGCCGAAATCGACGGTGGAGGATTCCTCCTGCCAACGAGTGACGACGGCGATCACCGCCGGAATGCCAAGCATCCGCAGAATCGGCCATGCGTGCTCGTACACCGAGGTGTAGCCGTCATCGAGGGTCAGCAAAACAGGGCGATGAGGCAGGGACGCACGACCCGCCCTCGCAGCCATCACCTGATCGACCGTGACAAAGTGGTAGCCGTTATTGAGCAGCCAATCGATATGCCGGACAAAGGTCGTCGGATCAACTGAGTAATCCGGAATCAGCGCACTCGATCGGTCGGTGACCTCGTGATAGGCGAGGATAGCCAGCGGCTGCTGCTCTTCTGCACTGGCCGAAGAATGACCAAGCATCACGAGCAACAAAATGATGCTGACGACTAAATTTTTACTGAAGGTACCGATCTGCTTTGGACGCACGGCACTAATAAAGCATGCCCCGTGTTGTCTGCCATCCCGTCAAACTTTTTTGTCGACGAGAATGCCAGTCAACCGATCGATGTTGCGCGTGACGTTCAACGCCTCTTCGGGCGGGATCTGCCGAATCTTCTCGCCGCTCTCGCGGTCCGAGACACTGACAACGACAATATTGGTTTCTCTGTCGACGGAAATGTTGATGGCCCGCCCTTGTTGAATCAGGCGTTCATTGGCGTCGCTAACGGACTCGCGGAAATCTTCTCGCAGCGCATCGATCGATTGCTGCTGGCGCTGATTATCGCGAACGCTTTTGACTCGCGCCACGGCATCATCGCGGGCAAGCTTCTCGAGCGCTGCCGTTCCTTCGGCAGCCGCCACGCGCATCACGTCGGTACTCGGCAACGCAGACACTTTCGCCTCCATCCCCGTCTCCCCGCAGTTCGTTCCTGGACGAAAAACTGGCGAACGAACATCGCACAGTTACCGGGACAATTAACGAGCGGAGTGTGCGCGAGTTCTATCGAAAATGGAAGTATTCGGAACGACCGCCCCGAACCGATCGGCCTGCGCTACAACCCAGCTGGATCGGTAGAGCGCCGGCAAGGCCGCAAAGGATGCGCTCGCCGGGTCGAGTAATACCCCGTGATCGATTTCCGGGTAAATCGAGGACAACGGCACGGGCTGACCCTGATTATCGCGGGTCATGAAGTGCCTGGCACCGAGCTCGCCCGGCGTCGCAAGGCCGGCCGCCCCCAAAAGCTCAGCCAGCGACTGCACGGTCGCGCGCTGGAAAGTCATGACGCGCAGCGCTTTCTCGCCGACATCGAGTCCGCGCTGACGACGGGCATTTTGGGTGGCAACGCCCGTCGGACACTCATCCGTATGACAAGTGCGCGACTGAACACACCCCAAGGCAAACATGAAACTTCGCGCGGCATTGCACCAGTCGGCGCCGAGCGCTAGCAAGATCGCGACATCGAATCCCGAGACGACTTTGCCTGCAGCGCCAATTTTGACCTGCTCGCGCAAGCCGATCCCGCGCAGACAGTTGTGTACGAATAGCAAACCGTCGCGTGCCGGCATTCCCACATGGTCGGCAAATTCCACTGGCGCCGCGCCGGTCCCGCCTTCTGTTCCATCGACAACCACGAAGTCAGGAATGATTCGTGTGGCCAACATCGCTTTGCAGATTGCGGCGAATTCGACCGGATCGCCGATACACAATTTGAAGCCGACCGGTTTGCCGCCTGAAAGCTGTCGCAGTTCCGCCAAGAATTCGAGCAGCTCGGTGGGAGTCGAAAAACGCGAATGCGTGGCCGGCGAGACGCAATCTTGTCCGGGCTCGACGCCGCGCGTGAGGGCAATCTCGGCGCTCACCTTCGCCGCCGGCAGCACACCGCCGTGACCCGGCTTGGCGCCCTGCGAAAGTTTGATCTCGACCATCTTGACCTGCGGATCGGCGGCCTGGCGCGCAAATGCCTCGGCACAAAACTTTCCGGCCGCATCGCGACAGCCGAAGTACCCCGAGCCGATTTCCCAAATCAAATCGCCGCCCTCTTGGCGGTGGTACGGGGAAATCGACCCTTCGCCGGTGTCTTGCGCAAAATTGCCGAGGCGTGCGCCGCGATTGAGCGCACGGACAGCATTGGCCGAGAGCGCGCCGAAACTCATCGCCGAGACATTGAGCACCGATGACTCGTAGGGCAGCCGACACGCGTCATTTCCTACTTTTATGCGAAACGCTTCGGCGCTCGCATGCTTGGCTGCATTGGAGTGATTGAGCCAAACCGCCCGCGAGCGATAGGGATCGAAGAGGGTGCCGAAGCCTCGTTTGTCGTTCTGCCCTTTTGCGCGCTGATACACCAGCGCGCGCTGGTTTCGCGAGAACGGCAACTGTGTTTCGTCGTCTTCGATGAAGTACTGACGAATTTCCGGACGGATGTACTCGAGCAGGAAGCGGAAATGGCCAATCAGCGGGTAATTCCGTAAAATCGCGTGCGTGGATTGCCGTACATCGCGCACGCCGACGCAAAACAGCAGCAGCGGAAGGATCGCCGCCCACGGATTGAAGACAAACACCAATAGCGAAATCGGCAAGGTCGACAGCCAGCCGAGGTATCGCGTAGGAATCATGAGCGGGAGTATAAACGCACTCGACCCAAATTCTGCACCGACGCCCGAGGGAACTGACCCATGACAGAGCCCGAGCCCTCCGCTGCCCGCGAGGATTTTCTTAACGCAGATGTCAAAATAGCTGAGTGTCGCCGGCAGAGCGACCAACTCGACTATTTCGCGCACTCCTACTGCAAGCTTTATGGCGACTGGCAGGACTCGGAGGCGCGGATAAAGATTATGCGCACGCGACAACCGCTACTGCTCATCATGATTGTCGTGATCTTGATATTCCTGCTGGGACTGAATTTCTTGTTGGGTGGCGGGAGTTCGGGCATCGGTGCTGCCTTCATCATCGGCGCGGCGATCGCTGCGTATGTGGTCATCGACCAAGAGCGTCGCGAAGAAAGTCGCTGCGACGAAATTCGGCGAGCCAAAGAAAGCTTCAGCGCATCGCTTTTTCTCGCCGGTGTGGATCTCTCCATCCCCTTGCTCGAAGAGACCCTCGTCAAAGATCCCAGCGGCAAATGGATTCTGGGATCCCAGTTCAAGGAGTGGCGGATGACCCAACTGAACAGCGTGTTTTATAGGGTCTTCGGCGTGGTGGTACCCGCAGAGATCATCGAAAAAGCCTGCAGTCGCAATTGACGAATCGAAATGTCAGTCATCAAACCCCCGTCAGTGTGCGATCGATAACAAAACAAACCATGGTACGCACCGAATAACTCACACGTGAGTTTTCGCAGAGCCATGTGTGCACAAGCTCAGACTGGTAGCAGCGGCACCGACTATTGCGATCGGCTACGCGCTCGTCATCGCAGCGATCGGTGTCGATGATCCGCTCGCGACCGGCGACGGGGCGTTGTTACCCCCGGCATCGCACTGGCGGTGATCTTTGGCAGCGCTCCCATCATCACCGGCATTGACTCGCTGCAACGCCGTTCCATAGAGCAGGCACACGGCAGCGACCGTAACGAAGCCTAGTTGCGGCAACCGAGCGATGAGAAACTGCCGGATGCCTTGATCATCAGCGCCTTCCGGGAGTAGCGTCGTGCCATGCACGACAAAACGCGCCTGCGGCTTCGCTGGGTCATGTTCTCGTACGCGTTCACCTTCGCGATGCTCGCTTACGCCCAGCGCAGCAGCGTTTCGGTCGCCGCCGAGGACATGCTCCCCGCGCTGAACCTGAGCTTGGTGCAACTCGGCTGGTTGAACGCTGCCTTCACCACCGCCTATGCGATCTTCCAGCTGCCGGGTGGTGCGCTCGGGCAAAAATATGGGGCACGACCGATTTTTCTGGCGGTGGGCATCACCGGGCTGATCGCAACCATCGGCACCCCGATCTTCCCCGCCCTGCTCGGCGGTACCACGCTTTTTGTGGCCCTGCTCGCCACGCAGTTCCTGCTCGGATTCGGACAGGCACCCGTGTTCCCGACTTTCGCCACGCTCGTCGAACGCTGGTTCCCGGCGAGACAGTTTGGTCTGACGAACGGACTCTCGGCGTCTGGCATGCTTCTGGGCGGCGCACTCACCGCACCTTTGATTGTTTGGTTGACGAGCCTCTCGGGCTGGCAGGGCGCGCTGCTCTGGACAGCGCTGCCTGCGGCCGTGCTGACCATCGTCTGGGCGCTCGATGGTCGCAGCACGCCAGCCGAACACCCACGTATCCGCAACGAGGAGCTGGCCGAGCTCGATGCGACTCCGGTCGCCGAGCCACTGACCTTCGCTCGATTGTGGGGCGTCGCCCACAACCGAAATATTTTGCTCCTTGCACTCTCCTACCTGTCGTTCAACTACGTGTTTTATTTGATTACCTTCTGGTCGTTTCTGTATCTGGTCCGTGATCGCGGTTTCAGCGGACTCGAAAGCGGCTTCATGGCGATGCTGCCTTGGTTGGGGGCTGCCGTCGGCGCCGCCATCGGCGGGTTCATGACCGATCGTCTCGCTCAAAATATGGGACCGACCAAGGGCTATCGACTACTGCCTTTGCTCACGCTGCCGATCGCCGTGGTGATGCTGCTTGCGACACCCGCTGTCGAAGGCGCTTATGTAGCGGTCGCCGCGCTCGTCGTGGCTTTCTTTGCCATAGAGATCAACGAGGCACCTTTCTGGGCAGCCACCATGAGCGTGGCCCGTGCGGACACCGGCGCCGCCACGGGCGTACTCAACACGGGCGGCAACATCGGCGGCATCATTTGTCAGCCGATTGCGGCGGCGCTTGCCGCGACTGGCGCATGGACCCAGGTCTGGCTGAGCGGAGCGGTGTTTGCGCTGCTTGCAGTGATCTTGTGGCTGTTCGTCAACGCGGAATCTGCCGAGCAATGAAAGAGTTTCTGGTGTACCAAAGCCCGCTCGGCGACATGATTCTCGCCGCGTCCGCAAAAGGTCTCTGCGGTGTCTGGTTTGCAGGACAGAAGCACCTGCCCGTCTTCAGCGCTTGGACCAAAGCCGAGCGAAATCCGCTACTCAACGAAACTCGCCGGGCACTCACCGGATATTTCGCATCGAAAGATGAGACCTTCGATTTCTCGCTAGATCTTTCAGCTGGTACCGAATTTCAGCAACAGGTCTGGCGTGCTCTGCAGCGGATTGCGCCGGGGCGAACGACCACCTACAGCGACATCGCGCGCCGAATTGGCAAGCCCTCAGCAGTGCGCGCCGTGGCGGCGGCCATCGGCCGCAACCCCCTGAGCATCATCGTGCCCTGCCATCGCGTGATCGGTCGTGACGGCTCGCTCACGGGATATGCCGGAGGCCAGCAGCGCAAGGCGGCACTGCTCGCGCTGGAGGCCGGTTATCCGCCGTCTGCAGCCAGCAAAGCTTTGAGTAAGGGGCTACCGAAGCGACGCGATATGGTCACGACGTAAAACGTTTCTTTGAGTCCAGTGACGCGGGCATGCTGAACCAGCAGCCTGCTTTCGTTCGCTACGCAATCATTGAGCGGCTGTGGGCGCCATCGTAATACCGACACTGCCGATACCATCGACCCCGCCCGCAACAACGTCTCCCGCCACGAGCGGACCGACACCCGAGGGCGTACCCGTGAAAACCAGATCGCCTGGCTGCAATATCATTGAACTCGAAATAAACGCGATGATCTCTGGCACCGACCAAATTAGTTGCGAGATGTCGGCATCCTGACGAGTGACTCCATTCACCGATAACCAAATACGCCCTTGTGAAGGATGGCCAATCGCCGATGCAGTGACGATGTCGGAACAGGGTGCGGACTTGTCGAACGCCTTGCCCCATTCCCACGGACACCCCGCATCACGCGCTGCAAACTGCAGGTCTCGACGCGTGAGGTCGAGGCCCACCGCATAGCCGAAAACATGCTGTAGCGCAGAGTCTGTGCTGATATTGAATCCGCCCTTGCCGATCGCCACCACCCACTCGATCTCGTGGTGAAGATTACGGGTCTGTGGCGGATATTCGATGACCGAGCCACTCACAACCACCGCATCCGCAGGCTTCTGGAAAATGAATGGGGCTTCACGGGTCGGGTCTTTACCCATTTCGCGAGCATGCGCCTCGTAGTTGCGCCCCACGCAATACACTCGACGCACCGGAAAATGACTGTCGCTGTCACGAACCGTAACCGATACCTGCGGGGGTGGGCTGATGGCGTATTTCATGCAATCCTCCGGCGGATGAAAAAGCATACCGCATGACCAAAGCGACGCCGCAATGAAATCGCACTACAGGGTCATCGTGATCGGCGGCGGTATCGTCGGCAGCAGCGTGCTGTATCACCTCACGCGTCATGGGTGGAACGACGTCGCGCTCATCGAGCGTGCGGAACTCACCGCAGGCTCGACGTGGCACGCGGCAGCAGGCTTTCATGCTCTCAACGACGATCCGAATATCGCGGCGTTGCAGGGCTACACCATTCGACTCTACGAAGAAATAGAGCGCGAAAGTGGCCAAAGCGTCGGCATGCACATGACGGGCGGTGTCAGCCTTGCAGCCTCAGATGAACGCTGGCAGATGCTCAAGGCCGAGCGTGCGATGTACGAGACCATGGAGATGCAGACGACCTTGGTCTCGCCCGAAGAAATCCGCGCGATGTGTCCGCTCGTCGACCCGACCGGCCTCAAGGGCGGGCTCTTTGACGCACACGAAGGCTATGTCGATGCTCACGGCACGACACACGCATTCGCGATCGCTGCCCGCAAGCGAGGGGCAGAAATCATCCTGCGCAATCGCGTACTCGAGTTGCAGCAGCGGGCAGATGGCAGCTGGGACCTCATCACCGAAAAAGGCAATATCAATGCCCTGCATGTGGTGAATGCCGCAGGCCTTTGGGCGCGGCGCGTCGGGCGCATGGTGGGCGTCGAACTGCCCGTGGTGCCGATGTCGCATCACTATCTGGTGACCGACGATGTGCCGCTGCTGGCATCGCTAGAGCGTGAGTTTGTCTCGGTGACCGATCTCGAAGGCTTCACTTATCTGCAACCGCTCGGCAAGGGTGCCGTGCTCGGCGTCTACGAGCGCAACCCGCAGCATTGGAGCCCCGACGGCGCTGCGTGGGACTATGGCATGGACCTGCTGCCCCCGGATGTGGAGCGCATTCTGCCCGAACTCGAAATCGGCTACGCGCGATTCCCGGCACTCGCCGAAGTCGGCATCAAGCGCTGGGTCAATGGTGCATTCACCTTCACACCCGACGGCAACCCGCTCGTGGGCCCCGTCCCGGGCAAACGAAATTATTGGGTCGCCTGCGGCTGCATGGGCGGTTTCTCGCAGGGCGGCGCCATCGGTCTCACGCTCGGTCAATGGATGATTCACGGCGATCCGGGGCACGATATCTTTGGTATGGACGTCGCTCGCTATGGCGCTTTTGCAGCGCAAGAGAACTATCTGCGCGATATGACTCGGCAGTTCTATGCGCGCCGGTTCGTGATCTCTTACCCGAACGAAGAGCTGCCGGCCGGCCGACCGCTCAAGACCTCGACCGTTCATGATCGGCTCGCGGCAGACGGCGCACGCTTCGGCGTCAGTTGGGGCATGGAAACACCTCAATTCTTTGCACCGCAGCGCGACGACTTCATCGAGAACCTGACCGTGCGCCGCTCGAATACGCACGCGTTTGTCGGCGACGAGGTTCGCGCCACGCGGACGGCCGCAGGCATGTTCGACGCCTCGACTTATGCGCGCTACGAAGTGAGCGGTCCGGGCGCCGAGGCCTGGCTCGATCGCCTGCTCTCTTCGCGGCTACCCGCAGAGGGTCGCGTGCGCCTTGCGCCCATGCTCGGCCACGGCGGCAAACTCATGGGCGATCTCACCGTAAGCCGGCTTGCCGCCGATCGCTTCTGGCTGATCGGCTCGTATTATTTGCAGGAATGGCATGGCCGCTGGTTCGGGGACCTGCTGCCCAAACATGGCGTCACGCTCAAAAATCTTTCTGACAGTTGGTCGGGGTTTGCGCTTTCCGGCCCCCTCTCGAGAGAGATCGTGCAGCCGCTGCTCGAGCGCGATCTCACCAACGCAGCGTTTCCTTTTTTGTCGTGCGCCGAAGTCGACCTCGGGTTTTCCAAAGCAGTACTCGCGCGGCTCTCGCTCACCGGCGAGCTCGGCTACGAAATCTATGTTCCCGCGCCAGCACAGCCTGCGCTCTGCGACGCTCTCATGCAGCACGGTCGCGACTTGGGTTTGCGACACATCGGCAACCGCGCCCTCGATTCCCTGCGGCTCGAAAAAAGTTTCGGTATCTGGTCCACCGAGTTCACGCAATCGATAACCCCGGGAATGTGCGGACTCGATCGACACGTCGCCTTCGACAAAGCCGATTTCATTGGTCGCGACGGCGTGCTACGCGAACGCGATGCGCCGTCTTCGCGCGTGCTGGTCACGCTCGCCATCGATGCCGCACCGGGCAAGACACAAGATGCCGATCCCTCGGGCTTTGAGCCGGTAAAGCTCGACGGTCGTCTCGTCGGTTACACCACCTCGGGAGTCTACGGACATTGGGTTGGACAAAGTCTCGCCCTCGCTTACGTCGATCGCGAGGTGGTTACCGACCCACCACCGCTCACCGTCGATGTCGTCGGCGAGGCGCATCCCTCACGTATTCTCGAGCGCCCCGCATGGGACGCCCGCGGCGAGCGGATGCGGGGTTAACATGAAGATAAGACTTCGAAAGTCTGGCCCCAGTACCTTTGCAGTACTTTCTGCGGCGCTTGTAGAAGAGACTTGGTTTATCCCCGGGCGCTAGGATGACGCTTCAAATAAATAGCCAAGGGGAGATCGTGCTCTCGCGGAAATACCGATACCGCCTTGCTGATCTCATCGCGCAGTGCGACCCGACGGCATCCAAACCGGCAGACCTGAGACTATGGGAGCCCCCAAGCCAGTCGGCGGTGAGGTCCAGCCCGACGGACCGCGCTAATGGACCGCGAACAAGTACATGTTGCTTACAACGCAACTCTTCCAGCTTTCTTTGAAACCGTTATAGTCATTCGGTGAATAGCAACGAAAAGACGCTTCAGGGCCGCGACTTTGGCAGCGCAGGCTACCGCGGGTACGTGCTCTTCACCTTGACCGCGGTATACACCCTCAATTTCATTGACCGCGCGTTGCTCGGCGTGCTCGCGCAGCCGGTCATCTCCACGTTCGGGTTGACCGACACCCAGTTCGGGTTTCTTGCCGGTCCGCCGTTCGCCCTTTTTTACGCGCTGATGGGCGTCCCCATCGCTCTGGCAGCCGACCGCTACAACCGCATCGCCATCATCTCGCTGTGTATCGCCCTGTGGTCGCTGATGACCGCACTGTGCGGCCTCGCTACCGGCTTCCTGTTCCTGCTCATCGCCCGCATCGGCGTCGCCATCGGCGAAGCGGGCAGCAACCCGCCCTCGAACTCGGTCATCGCCGACTACTACCGCCCCGCCGGGCGCACCCAAGCACTATCGACTTATTCCATGGGTGTAATGCTGGGTACCGCCCTCGCCTTCTTGATTGGGGGTCCGCTCGGTCAACTGCCCGATGCCATCGTAGTGCACGTCCTCGATTTCTTTGCTTTGGATCATCTGCCCGAGACCTTGGGCTGGGGCAGCAATTTCGGTTGGCGCTTTGCTTTCCTGGCGCTCGGTGTACCGGGCGTATTGTTCGGCTTGTTGGTGTTCGCCACAGTCCGCGAGCCACCTCGTGGCTACACCGACCCACCCGGTCTCCCCACGCCAGAGCGCGCAGGCATCGTCGCCACGTGGCGTTTGTTGCTTGGCAAGCCGAGCTTCTGGTACATGGCGGCGGCCACGTCCATCGTGGCCATGGTCGGTTACGGTTACTCGGCTTTTCAAGCGCCAATGATGCAGCGCTTGCACGGGCTCTCGCCCGCCGAGTTCGCCATACGCTTTGGCGTACCCCTCAGCATCATGGGCGCAATCGGCACCTTCGCGGCAGGCTATATCACCGAGCAAATGGCGAAGCGCTCCATTCGTTGGGTCGCAAAACTGCCGGCGATTTTTTTGGTCCTCGCCGCACCGCTCTATGTTCTGGGTTTCATGCAGCCGACCAGCGAGCTCGACCGGGCATTCTTCATTTGGGCAGCAGCGTCCATGCTGCACTATGGCTACCTCGGAGCGCAGTACACGATCGGCCAAGGTGTTGTCCCGCAGACCTCGCGGGCTTCGGCAATCGCGATCCTGCTTTTCATCATCGCGCTTGTGGGTAACGGCATCGGACCGCAGATCGTCGGTGTACTCAGCGACACGTTCATGACCCTGGGCCTTGAACAGCGCGGGTTGGCAGGCGTTCTCGATGTCGCCTCCTGCAACCCCAAACTTGCCGCGGCTCTGCCCGCAGCGCAGCAAGCGGCCTGCAGCGCGATCTATGCAGAAGGCCTGCGCAACTCGATGATGGTGACGGCACTGTTGCTGCTGGTGTCGGCTGCGAGCTTCTGGATGTGCTCGCGGCATCTCGATCGCGACATGCTCGCCCGCTAACACCGCGCACGCTGCCTGATCGTTCAGCCGCGCAGTTTGCGCAGATAGTCGAGCAGATGCTTGGCGACGGCCTCGGGTTGTTCGGGCAGTAAGGCGTGTCCGGCGCCATCGATGTAAACGACTGAAACTCGATCGCCCCCGTCCCGCTTCAAAATTTCGGCGTTTTCGGGTGGCGCCAGGACATCTTGCAGAGGCTACATCACGAGCACCGGGACATTGCTCGCTTTCTACCATGCATCAACAGGTGTTTTGTCCGTGGCTTCAATCTGCGCCTCGACCACTTTGGCAAACCAGCCGTCACGCCAGACCGCCGGATCATTGCCGGGCGCGAAAAAAGCCTTCGCGACGTAAGCCAAACGCTGCGGTTCAGCAATTGCCAGATCAAAAGATTTGACCAGTGCCTCTTCAATATCGGGCTCCATTCGAACCTTGCCGCCCGCGGCCAGCAACACCACCCCGCGAATCCGAGCCGGATGCCGTGTGGCCATCATTCGTGCCACGCGATTGCCAAATGCGTGACCCACGACCACCGCCTGCCGATTGGGTACTAGTGTCATCGCGACCATCGCGTCATCTGCAAGCTCGGCCAATGTTTGCGGCCCCGCCTGAACTGCCGACCGGCCGATTCCTCGGGGTTGCAGCCGCAGCACGCGATAGCCCGCGGCGCCTCAGATCGTTGAAGTCTTCTGCACCGCGCCCCAACGAAGGCAACAAGATGATCGGCTCGCCGTGCGTAGGCCCGTTGTCGAGAACCTCGATCATGCCGCGCGGCGCATCCGGCAGCCGGCCGTGTTCTTTGACGAATGCTTGTTGCTCGATCTCGGGTCTTTGAGCGAAGCCCATGGAGCTTATGATCACGAGACCCGCCAATAAGCGCAAGCACAGTACGCGACGCTGGACGAAATCACCGAGCGCCATGGCAGATCCTTATCAATTGAAAAGCTTGGTGCATGTACCATCTCGGCTCAATACTCAGAGGGGTCAAAA
>VGUP01000067.1 GCA_016874175.1 Gammaproteobacteria bacterium
ACGCTGAAGGCTCAGGCTAAAGCGCAGATCGAACGAACCGTCGTGCCGGCGACCAACCCCAATTCAGCGCTGGCGACTCGGACAGCGGATGCCATTTTCTTTGTGGCGACTTCGCCTGAATTCGCGCTGCAACGCTGAGCTGAGGAGGTCTGCATGAATCGTCTCCGACGCAAGTTCCTCAAGGCTGCCGCTGCGGGTGGTGTCGCCTATGCCTTCGGACGTACTGCCGGCACGGTGTATGCGCAGATGACGGGTACAGGTGGCTTCGCTGACTATAAGGCACTCGTTTGTCTGTTCATGTTCGGTGGCAACGATTCCTGGAACATGGTTGTTCCATCGAGCACGGCCGAGTACAACGCTTATTCACGGTCGCGTGGTGGCGGTACGACCTCAAGTCTTGCCGTAGATCGTACCTCACTACTGCCGATTACTCTGCCGGGTCAGGTGGCGGGAGATCTCTCTTATGGCTTTCATCCGAGCATGATCGGCGCGCGAGATTTGTTCGCGCAAGGCAAGCTTGCAGTGATGGCCAACATCGGACCGTTGATTCGCCCAACTACAAAAACACAATATCAGACCGCCGGCACTACGGGGCACGCTTTACCGCCCCAGCTGTTTTCGCATAACGATCAGCAGGATCAGTGGCACAGCCTGCGTGGCCGAGCAACGATGAAGTCTGGTTGGGCCGGTAGAGTGGCGGACGTGCTCAATGCCCAGGCTGGCAATCAGGGCCTGTCAGTCAATGTGTCGCTGGCCGGTCAAACCTTCTTTCAGGCCAGTGAAATCGCTAAGCCCTATGTGATGGGTGCGAACGGTCCGACGCAGTTCGCCGCCTTTCCGACATCCGGCGTCGGCCCTTTACGCCGCCAGTCTTTCGAGTCGGTGCTGACAGCGACTATGGGGTCATCATCAAGTTCAATGTACGAGCGTGCCTACGCAAGCGTACAGCAGCGTGCCGTGCAGTTCGCCGATCGCATCACCCTCGCAATCGCAAATGGCTATAGCTTCAATGCTCTGCCTAACACCGGTACGCTGTCGTCGCTGCAGCAGCAGTTACGAACGGTGGCCAAGATCATTTCTGTGCGGCAAAACCTCGGACTCTCCCGACAAATATTCTTTGTTTCGACAGGCGGTTTTGATCAGCACGATGACCTTGTACGCGACCAGCCTGGCCTTCTTTCAAATATCAGCAGCTCCGTCAAGATGTTCTACGATTCGATTCGTGAGATCGGCATGGACAACAACGTCACCCTGTTCACCCATTCCGATTTCGGTCGTACGCTCACCTCTAATGGCGACGGTTCGGATCATGCTTGGGGCGGTGTACAGATGGTCGTGGGTGGGGCGGTTCGAGGCGGGCGTTTTTACGGTGCATATCCGCTCTTGGAGAACGGTGGGTTGTCGGATGTCGGTGGCGGACGTATCATCCCGAGCATATCAGCGGATCAGTACGCAGCGACGCTCGCGAGCTGGTTCGGTGTCGGTGATACCGACCTTGTGAAGGTTGCGCCTAGTATTAATAATTTCGCGGCACGCAATCTCGGCTTCATGGTTTGAGCGCAGGCGATGGCGCGAGGGAGCGCGCTACGAAGCGCGCGATGCCATCGCCGCCCGGCCATAGGCTGCGCTCGCTGGGCACGACCGCGGGGCCGCTGACCACGCCGCAGTGATAACGTGCGCGCCCCGCGTCGACCCAAAGCTCATCGGCCTCGGCGACGACCGCACCCCAGTGCCGATCGATTACCCGAAACCGTTCCATTTGCACGTCGAACCAAAGATTTCGGTGGTGCGTGACCCGTCGAACCTCGAGTACATGAGTGGCCGCCCCGGCAACGGCGTTAGCGGCGTCGGTGATCAGCCGATCCGGAAACCTCGTCTGTAGTGCTGCCAGCCAAGGTTGCGGCGATCCGTCTTTGCTATCGAGCAGAATGAGCGGCGCGTCTGTTTTTTGTGCTGAACGATAGTCAGGTGTGGCATAGGCGTGGCATAGCGGCTCGAGGTGCGCTGCGCCGGCCCAGCCCCAGACGGCCGCTGCGAGCGGTACGCTCGCCGGGACCGCGAGAGCCCACAGACAATTGCGTATCCAGCGACGACGTTGCCCCTCACCCTCGAGCCGAATGACATCGGCCAAGGCGAGTAACAGCAGCGATGCCGGCACCGCCGCAATCGTGAAGATGACGATGCCGAGCGCGAAGTCGTTCAAAGAATGAATCGGCTGAGATCTTCGTCTTGCGAGAGCTTGCCCAGGCTCTCGTTGACATAGGCGGCGTCGATGGCGAGGGTGGTTCCGGGGCGTTCGCTGGCTTCGTAGGAAAGATTTTCCAGCAACCGCTCCATCACCGTATGCAGCCTTCGCGCGCCGATGTTCTCGGTGCGTTCGTTGACGTGAAAGGCGATTTCAGCGAGTCGACGTACGCCCTCGGCGGTGAACTCGACCTCGACGCCTTCGGTGCGCAACAACGCTGCGTACTGCGTGGTCAGCGAGGCATCGGGCTCGGTGAGGATGCGCACAAAATCTTCGATCTTCAGCGGCTCGAGTTCGACGCGAATCGGGAACCGGCCCTGCAATTCGGGGATGAGATCGGAGGGCTTGGAGACATGGAAGGCTCCCGAGGCGATGAACAGCACATGATCGGTTTTGATCGGGCCATATTTGGTGTTGACCGTACAGCCCTCGACGAGGGGCAGCAGATCGCGTTGCACGCCTTCGCGCGAGACATCGGCGCCATAGGTGTCTTGTCGTCGACAGATTTTGTCCACTTCATCGAGAAAAACGATGCCGTTCTGTTCGGCATTGCGGACCGCGCTGGCGCGCAGCTCTTCTTCGTTGAGCATCTTCGCCGCTTCTTCGTCGATGAGCATCCGCGCAGCGTCACGGACTTTCATTTTTTTGGCACGGGTCTTGCCGGCACCAAGATTCTGGAACATGGTCTGCAACTGTTGTTGCATCTCTTCCATGCCGGGCGGCGCCATGATTTCGAGTCCGCTGCCCATGGCGCGCAGCTCGATTTCGATCTCGCGATCATCGAGCGAGCCCTCACGCAGCATCTTGCGGAATTTCTGCCGAGTATCGGCATCGCGGGGCTGCACCGGCTCGTCGGTGGAGAAGCCCATCAGCTTCGGCTTCGGCAGCAGCGCATCGAGGATGCGTTCCTCGGCGGCATCGGCGGCGCGATCACGCACACGCGCCATTTCTGCTTCGCGTGTGATCTTCACGGCAACGTCGACTAATTCTTTGACAATCGAGTCGACGTCGCGACCGACGTAGCCGACCTCGGTGAACTTGGTGGCTTCGACCTTGACGAAGGGCGCGTTGGCGAGGCGCGCGAGCCGTCGGGCGATTTCGGTTTTTCCGCAACCGGTGGGGCCGATCATCAGAATATTCTTTGGCGTGATCTCCGGACGCAGACGTTCTTCGACCTGCATACGCCGCCAGCGGTTGCGTAGGGCAATGGCCACGGCGCGCTTGGCGGCTGCCTGACCGATGATGTGTTTGTCGAGCTCGCCGACGATTTGTCGCGGCTTCAGTGCGCCGTCACTCACGTATGCAGCTCCTCGATGACCAGGCTTCGATTGGTATAGATGCAGATATCCGCTGCGATATTGAGCGAACGCTCGACGATCTCGCGTGCGCTCAGGTCGGTATTCTCGAGTAGCGCGCGCGCCGCGGCCTGCGCATAGGCGCCGCCCGAGCCGATGGCTACCAGATCATGTTCCGGTTCGATCACATCGCCATTGCCCGAAATCACGAACAGCTTGTGCGGGTCGCCCACGAGCAGCAAGGCCTCGAGACGACGCAGATAGCGATCGGCGCGCCAATCTTTGGCGAGCTCGATCGCAGAGCGCGTGAGATTGCCGAACTTGTCGAGTTTGCCCTCGAAGCGCTCGAACAAGGTGAACGCATCGGCCGTGCCGCCGGCGAAACCGCCGAGCACCTTTCCTTGACCGAGCGGCCGCACCTTGCGTGCATTGCCTTTCATTACGGTCGTGCCGAGGGTGACTTGACCGTCACCGCCGATGGCAACGACGCCTTTGCGCCGCACCCCGAGTATGGTGGTCCCGTGCGGATTGAAAATTTCACTCATGTCTTCTTCCTTGCCCGCGGGTGGGCCCGATCGTAGATGCGGGCTAAATGCTGGAAATCAAGGTGGGTATACACCTGAGTGGTGGCAATGTCTGCGTGCCCGAGTAGTTCTTGCACACCGCGCAAGTCCTGGCTGGACTCGAGCAGGTGCGAGGCGAACGAGTGACGAAAGAGGTGAGGGTGCACGTGGACGGGCAAACCTTGCAGCCGCGCCCAGCGGGCGACGCGTGTTTGTATGGTGCGCTGGCCCACACGCCGCCCACTGCGGCCGGTGAAGAGCGCGGTTTCACCGTCGGCGGCAGAGCTTTTTCTTGCGGCGAGCCAGGTCTCGAGGGCTTCGATGGCCTTGCGACCGACCGGCAAGATCCGGGTTTTGTTGCCTTTGCCCGTTACCCTGACGGTGCGGTCGGCGAGATCGAGAGCGCCGAGATCAAGACCGATGAGTTCAGAGAGTCTGAGCCCCGAGGAATAAAATAACTCCATGATTGCGCGGTCGCGGATGGCGAGTGCGTCGGTGCCAGGAATCTCGAGGAGCCGCGTCATTTGATCGACGTCGAGCGTATCCGGCAGACCGCGCCGCGCTTTGGGCGCGCGCACGTCGGCAGCCGGATTGTGTTTGAGTACCCGCTCGCGTTGCAGGTAGCGCAGAAAGGTACGCACTGCCGAGAGGCGGCGTTGCACGCTACGCGGTGAAAGTCCGGCGGCGTGAGAGCGGGCCGCAAACAGACGTAGATGCTGCATATCGAGGCCGTCCCAGCGCTCGATGCCGTTCGCGTCGCACCATGCAATGAGGGCGTCGATCTCGCGCAAATAATTGCTGCCGGTGTGCGCGGAAAGCCGGCGTTCGGTACCGAGATGAGTACCGAAGCGATCACGCCATCCTTGCGCCTCCGGCGTCACACCCGCGGTTCGACGCCGCAGCGCGCCAGTGCCGCGCTGATCATCTCGCCGATACGGGCGAGGAAGTCGGTGCTGACGCCAGGATTGAAACGATGCGGGTCCGTGCTGCCGAGCAGTAGTGCACCGCGCGATGCGCCAGCGCCGATCGGTACCAGTGCCATGGATGCCACTTGCATGCCTTGATCGCCGAACAGCGCCGTACGCCGCGACTCGGCGAAATGGCCGCAACGTGGCCTGCCCGCAGACAGCAAAGATTCGACGACACCGAGCTCTGACCCGGACAGCAGAATCTTGCAGGGCGTGACCTCGAAATCTTCGCGCATCGAGGCGTCGACCTGCGCACAGATTTCTTCGGTCGTACGGGCATGCAGCAGGCGCAGCGTGAGCTTGTGGACTCGCTCCGCGAGCAGATCGTTGCTGCGTGCCACTCGGATGAGTTCGGCAAGACGCTCGCGGCTCACGGCCTGTCGCTCGCGCAGCGCTTTCACCTGGCGCTCGACCAGCGATATCGCGCCGTTACTACTGTGTGGCACATGCAGTTGCTCGAGCAGCTGCGGATGCTGATCAAAAAAATTCGGATGCTGCTCCAGAAATCGTACTACTTCATCGCTACTGACCATTGGTCGTTGCTCCCGATACTCGACTCAGGCGAATTGCGACAGATCGACCTCGCCGCGGAATGCGACGGCTGCCGGACCTGTCATCCAAAGATGGCCACCTTCGCCCTGCCAGCGCAGTTGCAGCGCGCCTCCCGGCAGCGCGATCTCGGCCTCGGCTGCCAGCAGCCCCTGCCGTCGCGCGCTTGCCATGGCGGCACAGGCGCCGGTGCCACAGGCCCTGGTTTCGCCGACACCGCGCTCGAATACGCGCAGGCGGGCGTGTGCCGGATCGATCACTTGCAGAAAACCCACATTGGTGCGCTGCAGAAATCTTTGATGAGATTCGAGCCGCGCACCGAGTGTGCTCACCGGCGCCTCGTCTACCGACGATACTCGCAGCACGATGTGCGGATTACCCACCGAGACTTCGGTGAACAGGATGTCTTTGTCGTCGATTTGCAGTGTCGATTCCTCGGGGCTCGCGAAACGCGGTACACCCATGTTCACAGCGATCATGCCCGGCGCGACGAACGCGGCTTCAACACGGCCGCCGGGGCTGTCGAGTTTCAGCGTGGGCGCAGCAGCTCGACCTTGCAGACGCAGCCACTCGGCAACGCAGCGCACACCGTTGCCACATTGTTCGACCTCGCCACCATCGGCGTTGAAGATGCGGTAGTAGGCAGCGGCATCGGCTTGGTGCGGTGGCAGGATGACCAGCGCCTGATCGAAGCCGATGCCGGTGTGGCGATCGGCAAGCGCCCGCCAGCGTTTTGCCGTGGGCAAGGCGTCGTTAGCGTGTGCAGCAATGACCATGAAGTCATTACCCAACCCATGCATCTTGGTGAACTGCAAATTCGCCATGGTCAGGGCATGGCCGCGTGATCGCGGAAAACACAGCGGTCCATCACGGTGAAGAGCCCGGCATTGCGGGCGCGCCGCGCAGCTTGCTCGTCGATCACGCCATCCTGCAACCACAGTGCCGGCATGCGCAGCCGAATGCAGTCGTCGACGATCGCTGCGACATGCTCCGGGCGCCGAAATACATTGACGATATCGATGCGCTCATCCGGGCTCAATACATCGCCCAGTTGATCGAGCGAGGGCACGCAGCGTTCGCCGAGAATCTCTTTTGCTGACGGCGTGACGGGAATTACCCGATAACCGTAGCGCTGCAGCGAACGCGCCACGCCATGGCTCGGTCGCGCGCGGTCCGCGCTCAGCCCCACCATGGCAATGGTGCGCACGCGGCGCAGCAGGGCAAAGATATCGGGCAGGGGCGGATTGGCAAACGGTGCGTTTTCGAACAATTCTTGTTTGAGACGAAACACCGCGGAGATGTCCTCTTCGCCATATCCGCGACGAATCAGTTCGGCATATTCGCGCAGCATGTCTTCGACGACCGGTAGTGACACGCCGCTCGCGGCAGCCATGTCGTGGCAGATGCGCAGGTCTTTCTCGTGCAGACGCACGCGGAATCCCGCCGGAAAACTGCTGCGGATCATGTTCGGTGCGCGATTGACGAAATACCACGAACTGCCGGCGCCTTGACCGAGAGTTTCGACTACGCGTTCGAGAGGCAGTTGCTGCGCGCGGGCAAAAGCCATGGCCTCGCCGACGGCGCGGATAATGCCGGCGCACATGATCTGGTTGGTTGCCTTCGTGGCTTGACCTGCACCGTGCGCGCCGAACAGTCGTACCGTCTTGCCCATGGCTTCGAGTACCGGACGAGCACGTTCGAAATCGTGCTCGTTACCGCCGCACATGATTGCCAGCGTGCCTTTTTGTGCGCCCTCGACCCCGCCACTCACCGGACAATCGAGAAGGGCCGCACCGCAGGTCGAGAGCCGCGCCGCGGCGCTACGCACTGTATCCGCGCTGACGGTGGAGCAGTCGATCACGATCGTGCCCGGGCGCACGCTCGTCGCCAGCGCGTTGACCACCTCGAGCACATCGGCATCGGCCGAGACGCAGAGCACGAGCACCTCGCAGTGCGCAGCGAGATCGGCGGGATCGGTCGCGGCCTGACAACCGAGTTCGGTCGCGAGCGCGCTGGCCTTGGCGGCGCTGCGGTTCCACACCCCGGCCAGCAAGCCCGCCTTGTGGAGATTACGCGCCATGGGAGCTCCCATCGCGCCGAGACCGAGAAAACCTGTCCGCATGCGCACATCTTATCAGGAGCAATTCACCCCAATGAAAAAGGGCGACCACCTTGCGATGGTCGCCCCAGAGGTTTTACGGAACGGGGGGACGAATGTGCCGTAAAGAAATCAGTTGTAGTAGGCCCGCTCGTTGTGCTCGTTGGTATCGAGGCCTTCGCGCTCGTCCTCTTCGGCGACGCGCAGACCGACCATGAGATCAGCGATCTTGAAGGCGATGAAGGCAGTCACTGCCGACCAGACGATCGTCACGCCCACGGCCTTGGCCTGAATGAGCACCTGCGTCGCGATCGGGTTCGTGCCGACCGCGGCCGTGACCCAATCGGTGACGAGGCCAGGACCACCCAGCGAGTGGCTGTTGAACACGCCGGTGAGCAGAGCGCCGAGGATACCGCCGATACCATGCACGCCGAAGACGTCGAGTGAGTCATCCGCTTTGAGCAATTTTTTGAGACCGGTCACACCCCACAGACAGACGATACCAGCGGCGAGACCAATGATCAGCGCGCCCATCATGCCGACGTTACCCGCCGCAGGCGTGATCGCAACCAGACCCGCAACGGCACCTGAGGCAGCGCCCAGCATGGACGGGTGACCTTTGAGCACCCACTCGGCGATCGACCAGGCGACCACGGCGCCTGCCGTGGCGAGCAAAGTATTGAGGAATGCGAGTGCCGCGAAGTTGCCGGCTTCGAGAGCGGAGCCGGCGTTGAAGCCGAACCAGCCGACCCACAGCAGCGAGGCGCCGACCATCGTGTGCACCAGGTTGTGCGGCGGCATTGGCTCGCGACCGTAGCCCACGCGCTTGCCGACCATGTAGGCGCCCACGAGGCCCGCGACACCCGCGTTGATGTGCACGACTGTGCCGCCGGCGAAGTCGAGCGCACCCCACTGCCACAGCAGTCCCGCCTTTGCCGTCATGGCATCGGCGACTGCGGCATCGGTGTAGGCGTCGGGCCCCATCCAGAACCAAACCATGTGCGCGATCGGCAGATAGCAAATGGTGAACCAGATCACCATGAAGATGAGGACGGCCGAGAACTTCATGCGCTCGGCGAAGGCGCCGACGATGAGTGCGCAAGTAATGCCGGCGAAAGTCGCTTGGAAAGCGACGAAGACGATCTCGGGAATGTATACGCCCTTGCTGAACGTGGCGGCGTAGGCAAAGGTGCCTGCCACCGGGTCCCATACGCCATCGAGGAAGAGTCGTGCCGTACCGCCGAGGAAGGCACTGCCCTCGGTGAAGGCGAGCGAGTAACCATAGATGCACCACAGCACGACGATCAAAGAAAAGCCGACCATCACCTGCATCAGTACCGACAGAATATTCTTTGAGCGGACGAGGCCACCATAGAAGAGCGCGAGTCCGGGGACGGTCATCAACACCACGAGCAACGTCGATACCAGCATCCACGCCGTGTCGCCCTTGTCGGGAACCGGCGCATCCTGCGCCAGGGCGAGCGCCGGAGCGAATGCTCCGCAGGCAACTGCCGCCACGGCGGCAAGTCGGCGTCGCAGGTCTTGTACAGCCGCAAAGCTGCCTGCTGCTTCGATGAATCTGTTCAAAGTTTTCATGAGAGTCTCCCTGCTCGCCGTGAATTCAAGTTGCCGCTACGCCTGTTTCGCCAGTGCGAATGCGGATGGCTTGTTCGATCTCCGCCACGAAAATTCTGCCGTCTCCCACCTTGCCGGTCCGCGCGACGTTGGCGATCGCTTCGATCACCGGCTCGACGATGCCGTCCTCGACTGCAATCTGCACCTGTACCCGCGGCACGAAATCGATGCTGTATGCCGCGCTGCGATAAACCTCGACATGACCATGCGCGGCGCCATATCCCTGGACCTCGCTGACAGTCATGCCCTGCACGCCAAGTTGGGCGACGGCCATCTCCAGGTCGTCCAGCTTGAAGGGCCGAATGATCGCGGTGATCAATTTCAATGCCACGTTTCGCCCTCTCGGCCGACTTATCCGGTCGATCCGGCGCTTAATGCCACTCGGCGCCCCGCCTGCCGCCGCGGTATCCTGCGCAGCGTCCGGCCCGCGTCAAAGGTTTTGCAGATTCCATGCCACCCTTGGTGCGCCCCAAACCGGGCAGTTAAGGCGGTTTTTCGCGGGTTTTCCTCGGGCTGACGCACCGTTTTGGCGCTTCCGACTCGATAGCCTGCGTCAATAAAGGGCAAGGCCCGCGGACAACGGAGGTAACACCATGGATTTTCGCGTCGACGATCTCGCTCGCCGGTTATTCGAGAGCATGCCCCCCACGGTGCGCAACATGCGCCAAGATCTGGAGGCGAACTTCCGCGCCATCCTGCAGGCCAACCTTGCGCGTCTCGAGCTGCTCGCCCGCGACGAATTCACCGCGCAAACCAAAGTTCTCGAGCGCACTCGCGCACGCCTCGAAGCCGTCGAGCAACGTCTCGCCGAGCTTGAGGCCAAGCTCGACACCCCTCGCAGCAACTGACGAGCCGCTGTCATGTTGGTCGTGCGCATCCTCTGTCGCATGCGAGTCGGTCTCGCGACTCCTCGTTTCGACGTCGAAGTCCGCCTCGGCGCGGGTTTGCCCTGTTTCAATATCGTCGGCTTGCCTGCCACCGAGGTCAAAGAAAGTAAGGGGCGCGTACGCACTGCGTTGGTCAATTCCCGTTTATGAGTTTCCCGCTGGGCGCATCACGGTCAACTTGGCTCCCGCCGATCTCCCCAAAGATGGCGGGCGGTTTGATCTCGCGATCACCGTTGGTATTTTAAAGGCGAGCACACAGCTCGTTCCGCGCCACGATCTGACGGTGCTCGAGTTGCTGGACGAGCTGGGGCTCGCGGGCAATCTGCTTTCGGTGCAGGGTGCCTTGCCCGTTGCCGCCGTGGTCGCTGCCGATTTGTTCGACGACTGTGCTTCGCTCGAAGCATGCGAATCCGCGTCTACCGACCACCACATCAGACCCGAGATCCCCACCAATCCACACGCACACAGGCTGCAGCAACTGCGCCTCGGCGATGTCTGCGGTCATGCACTCGGTAAACGCGCACTCGAAGTGGCCGCTGCCGGCGGACACAGTCTGCTGATCTCATGAACATTTAGCCGGAAGTTCTTCTGGCACGGGACAGATATTGCGCAGTAGATCATGGTATTGAAGCATTTTGCGTGGTCGTGTGTGTGGCTACACGGCGATTGACTGCAGCAGCTGCAGCGCTCGATGCTGGGCGGGAGTGGGCGTGGTGATCATCTGGAAGGTCGAGTTGTTGTGCGGGCCCGTGCGCGCCTGACAGGTGTTTCGCACGATGGTCGAGAGCTCGTGCAGCAGTGTGCGGAAGCTGTGTACCGGTGAGCCATCCTTCAGAGTGCGACGCGCAACTTTCTCGAGCGCAGCGTCCGAGCGCTCGGCCGCGGCGACGGGATCGCGATGGACTTTGCGCTCGAGATCCTCGTCCGCAAACAGTAACTCGCGCCACGCCTCGCGCAGGTGCCACTCGACGTAGTAGGCGAGCGTGCACAGGAAGATATGCGCACGCACGCGGCCCTCCAGATGATGGTGGATTGGGCGGATGTGCAGATCGATGGTTCTCATCGAGCGGAACGCCCGCTCGACCTCGGCGAGCGCTTTATAGCTGCGCACGGCCTCGGCAGAGCTCATCTGCTTTTTCGGCACACTGGTGCGGATCACGTACAGCCCGTCGAGCGCGGCCTCGGCGGCGATCTGCGGCTCGAGCCGCTGGAACTCGAAGCGAGCGTCCTCGATGTCAAGCGCGAAGTGCTTGCCGACCTTGTACTTGTCGAGGATCTTGCCGACGCGCACGCCGATTTTGTCCCGACCCGCCAGTGCGCCGCTCTCGACGCGGGCGCGGATTTTCTCCAGTTCTCGCTCGGTCGCTTGCAACAGCGCCTCGCGCTTGTGTGCGCGCAGCCTGCCCAGCTCCACGTTGCGACAGGCCATGAGTCGTTCGCCGGGATAATCCGGATGGGAGAACTCGAACACATTGCGCTCATCGAACAGGCCCAACTGCAGCGCGCCGCCCTGCACCAGCGCGCGGATCTGCGCGCTCTTGAGCGCCGTGATCCAGGCGATTCCCTCGAGCGAGCGCAGCTCATCGATCGCCTGGTGCGAGATCATCCCCCGATCCCCGACCAGCACCAGACGCTCCAGAGCGAAGTCCTCGCGCAGCTGCTGCGGCCCGGCGAGCTGCAGCGCTTGGTGCTGCGCGACACCCGTCTGCTCGGCCGCCAGCTCGCTGCCGGCAGCCGCTTGGTCCTAACCCTGGGCGCCGTGAA
>VGUP01000068.1 GCA_016874175.1 Gammaproteobacteria bacterium
CGCAAGCGCGTTGAGCCCTAGGGCAAGACGTACGCCGCCGTGCCGCTCAGGCACCGGCAACTCGCCTGGCGAGTCGAAATAAAGGATCTTCACGATTCGCAGGTAGTAGAAGAGTCCGACCACCGACACCGCCGCCGCGAACACGATAAGCGCCACGTGCCCCGATTCCCACAGCGCCTGAAACATCTGCAACTTCGCCCAGAAGCCCACCAAGGGCGGCACACCCGCGAACGAGAACATCAGCGCCATCAGGATCACAGCCAGGAGCGGATCACGCGCGTGTAGACCCTTGTAGTGCTCGATCTCGTCGGCCTCGAAGCCGCGCGCTCCGGCGTGCAGCACTACGCCGAAGGCCCCGAGCGCCACGAGCACATAAACGAGAGTGTAATAGAGCGCCGCTTCATAACCCTGCTCCGTACCGGCGACGAATCCGAACAAGATGAACCCCACATTGCCGATCGCGGAATACGCCAGCATACGCTTGAGATTGGTCTGCGCGATGGCGATGACGTTGCCGAGCAGCGCCGAGAGCACCGCAACAATCGTCAACATTTGGATCCAGGTGTCCGCCGTATTACCCAAGCCCTCGGAGAACAATCGGAACGCCAGTGCGAACGAGGCAATCTTGGGTGCGGTCGCTACCAAGAGCGTCACCGCGGTCGGCGCACCGTGATACACGTCCGGCACCCACATGTGGAATGGAACGCCACCAAACTTGAAAGCGACGCCGACCACGAGGAACACCACGCCCATGATGAGACCGAGACTCGGCGGACCCTGCAGACTCGCGGCGATTTCATTGAGCAGCAAAGTGCCCGTGAGGCCGTAGACGAGCGACATGCCGTAGAGCAGACAGCCCGAGGCGATGGCGCCGAGCACAAAGTATTTCATCGCTGACTCGGCAGCGATGCCCGAGTCGCGATCGAACGCCACCAGCGCGTAGAGCGACAAAGACAGCAACTCGATACCGATGTAGAGCGTGAGCAGACTGCCCGCGGAAATGATGGCGAAAATACCGAGCATCGCAGTCAGCGCAAGCACGTAGTACTCGCCCTTCAACAGCCCCCGCGTCTCGAGAAAGTGCCGTGAGTACAGTAAGGCGACGGCCACGAGCAGCATGGTCAGCAGCTTCAGCAAGGTGGCAAGTGGATCGGCTATATACATGCCGGAGAACAGCGTCATCGTCTGCCCGACTTGCGCATTCTGCAAGGTCAGCGCCGCACCGATGCCAATCACGAGCAGGGTCAGGGTGGGCGTCAGCCGACGCGCAGCCACCCCGGCGAATACATCGACGAGCAGCACGAGGCAGATCGCCGCCGTGAGATAGATCTCTGGCAGTGCGGGCGCGAGCGAGGCGATGGTCAGGGTTGGTGTCATGTCGGGGTTGCCGTGAGTCGGGGCAGTTTGCCCGTGACGATCTGCTCGACGAGGTGCTGCACCGAGGGCTGCATCACCTCAAGCAAAGGCGCCGGCCACACGCCGAGCAGCAATACGCCCACCGCGAGCACGCCGAGCACAAAGAATTCGCGGTCGTTCAGGTCTTCGAGCGTGGCGACGTGATCGTTGCCCACAGGGCCGAAAATGACGCGCTTGACCAGCCACAGTGTGTAGGCGGCGCCCAAGATCAGCGTCGTCGCCGCGAGGAAGGCGTACCAGAAATTGGCTTTGAAGCTCGCGATGATCACCAGAAACTCGCCGACGAAGCCGGAGGTGCCCGGCAGGCCGGAGTTGGCCATCGCAAACAGGACCATGAAGGCACCGAAGATCGGCATGCGATTGATGACGCCACCGTAAGCACTGATCTCGCGACTGTGCAGGCGGTCGTACATCACACCGACGCACAAAAACAAGGCCGCCGAAATCAGGCCGTGCGAGACCATCTGCACCATTGCGCCGTCAATGCCCATCCCCGCACCGGCCAGCGATCGCGTTTGCGTGGCGATGTCGAAGGCCAGAAAACAACCAAGCGTCACGAATCCCATGTGCGCGATCGACGAATAAGCAATCAGCTTTTTCATATCGGTTTGGACGAGCGCGACAAACCCGATGTACACCACGGCAATCAGCGACAGCGCGATGACGAGCGCATCGAGTTCACGCGCAGCATCCGGCGCAATCGGCAGCGCGAAGCGCAGGAAGCCATAACCACCCATCTTCAGCATAATCGCGGCCAGCACAACAGAGCCCCCGGTCGGCGCTTCCACGTGCGCGTCGGGCAACCAGGTGTGCACCGGGAACATCGGAATCTTCACGGCGAAGGCGGCAAAAAAAGCGAGGAAGATCCAGAACTGCTCATCAAAACTGAGCGGCAGCTCCTGCAGGGCGACGATGTCGTAGCTACCGGCCTGCAGGTACATGTAGATCAGCGCTACCAGCATGAATATCGAGCCAAGGAAGGTAAACAAAAAGAATTTGAGCGTGGCATAAACACGCCGTGGGCCACCCCAGATACCGATGATCAAAAACATCGGGATCAGCATCGCTTCCCAGAAAAAGTAGAAGAGCAAGGCGTCGAGTGCCGAGAACACGCCGACCATCAGCCCTTCCATGATCAAAAACGCCGCAAAGTATTGCGCGGTACGCTTCTCAATCACCGTCCATCCGGCAATGACGACCGGGATGGTGACGAAAGTCGTCAGCAACACGAGTGGCAATGCGATGCCATCCACTCCCAAGTGGTAGGTGGCATCGAATGCCGGGATCCACGGCGTCTGCTCGACAAACTGGAAAGCCGCAGTGGTGGTATCAAAACCCGTGTAAAGCGGTATGGATAACAGAAAGCTCGCAACCGCCGTCGCTAAGGCTGCCCAACGCGCCAGCGCGATGCGCGAGTCGCCGAGCGCGAGCACGAGCACACCACCCAGAATCGGTAGCCAGATCAACGTCGAGAGCAAACCTGCCTGCATCATTATTCTCGTGCTGCGCTTTGCCGATGGCTCACGAGAGAAGCAGGAACCACACGAGCAAACTCGCGAGCCCGGTCATCATCCAGAACGCGTAAGAGTAGAGATAGCCCGTCTGCACCCGGCGAATCACGCCTGCGAGTGCACCGACGAAATTGGCCGAACCGTTGACGAGCGCACCATCGATCAACGCCTGATCGCCGGCCTTCCAGAATATTCGACCCATGGCGCGGCCGCCGGCGGCCAGCACGTTTTCATTGAACCAGTCGAAGTAATACTTGTTGTCGAGTACGCGCTGCAGCGGCACAAAGAAGGCGGCCAAGCGATCCGTCATGGCCGGATTTTTGAGATAAAGATACCAAGCGGTCACCACCCCCGCGAGCGCGAGCCAAAGCGACGGGTGCGCGACTGCAGCAAGCGCAAACGACGCCGGGTCATGGAAGTGTCCCGCCAGCTCCTTGAGCACGTCATTGGCTTCGAGCACCTGAATGGCGTCACCAAAGTAACCGCCGAAGAGCACCGGCTGCACGGTCAAATAGCCGATGGCGAGTGACGGAATGGCGAGCAACACCAAAGGCAGCGTGACCACCCACGGACTCTCGTGCGGTGTGCCGCCGCCATGACCGTGGTCGTGGCTGTCATGCCCATGATCATCGTGCCCATGGTCACCGTGAGCGGCCTTCTCCTGCCACCGCGGTGCACCATGGAAGGTCATGAACACCATGCGGAAGGTATAGAACGCCGTCACGAACACGCCGAGCAACACGCACCTATACGCATAGGTCGCACCCCAGCGCGTGGATTCGTGCGCAGCTTCTATGATGAAATCTTTGGAGTAAAAGCCTGACAGGAATGGCGTACCGATCAGCGCCAAGGCGCCGATCCAGCAGGTGGCGGCCGTGATCGGCATCAGCTTGCCGAGTCCGCCCATCTTGCGCATGTCCTGCTCGTGGTGCATCCCAATGATCACGGAACCCGCTGCCAAGAAGAGCAACGCCTTGAAAAACGCATGCGTCATCAGGTGGAAAATCGCGGCGCCGTAGGCCGACGCGCCGAGTGCCACCGTCATGTATCCCAACTGCGAGAGCGTCGAGTAGGCCACCACGCGCTTGATGTCGTTGTTGACGATACCGAGGAACCCCATGAAGAGCGCCGTAGTGCTGCCCACCACCAACACGAAGGACAGTGCGGCCTCAGACTGTTCGAAGAGTGGCGAGAAGCGCGCCACCATGAAGATGCCAGCCGTCACCATGGTCGCCGCATGGATCAGCGCGGAGATGGGCGTCGGGCCTTCCATCGAATCCGGCAGCCAAACGTGCAGCGGTACCTGCGCCGACTTACCCATCGCGCCGATGAAAAGACAGATGCAGATCAACGTAATGGCCGACACTTCGAACGAACTTGTCAGCGCATAGCTCGTCTGCGCGAGCTGCGGTGCCGCCGCAAAGGCCTCGCGATAATCGAGCGAGCCCGTGTAATAAACGACGGCGGCAATGCCGAGCATGAAGCCAAAGTCGCCCACGCGGTTGACGAGAAACGCTTTCAGATTGGCGAAGATGGCGCTCGGCTTGGTATACCAGAAACCGATCAGCAGGTAAGACACCACGCCCACCGCTTCCCAACCGAAGAACAACTGCATGAAGTTGTTCGACATCACGAGCATCAGCATCGCGAAGGTAAAAAGCGAAATGTAGGCAAAGAACCGCTGATAGCCTGGATCTTCGTGCATGTAGCCGATCGTGTAGACGTGCACGCAAAACGACACGAACGTGACCACACACATCATGAGCACGCTGAGCTCATCGATCAAAAAGCCGACCTCCATGCGCACGCCATCGCTGACGAGCCAGGTGTAGACGGTGCCATTGAAAACGTCGACCTCGCCCGAGATCAGCTGCCAAGCCACTTGCGCGGACAGCACGAAAGCTGTGCCCACGGCCGCGATAGTGATCACGTGTGCCACCGTGCGACCGATCCACTTGCCAAAAAGACCCGCAACGAGGGCTGCCGCCAGTGGCAGCAACGCGATGGTCAAAAGAACGCTGGGGTTCATGCTCATCTTGGATGCCCTGCCCTCAGCCTCTCAGGGTGTCGAGGTCTTCGACATTGATGCTGCGCCGCTCGCGGAACAGCACCACGAGGATTGCGAGGCCGATCGCTGATTCGGCGGCGGCGACCGTCAGCACGAAAAACACGAACACCTGACCGTCGAGATCGCCAAGGAAGCGCGAGAAGGAGACAAAACTGAAATTGACAGCGAGCAGCATCAGCTCGATGCACATCAGCAACAGGATCACATTCTTGCGGTTGAGGAAGATACCGGCGATCGACAAGGCAAACAAAATACCCGAGAGCGTCAGCATGTGCTGCAGGGTGATCATGGCGTATCACCCCTGCCCTCGTCTGTCGGGCGCACATCTTTGATGAGGCGCACGCGATCCTGGCGACGCACGGCAACCTGCTTGGCAACAATCTGTGGCTTGAGACCCGGTCGCCGCCGCATGGTCAGTGCGATCGCAGCGACGATGGCCACCAGCAGCAACACAGCAGCGAGCTCGAACGGATAAACGTATTGGGTGTACAGCACTTCGCCGAGCTCACGGGTATTGCTGTGATCGGCAGCATTGCGGACGACCGTAACCGAAGCATCGACACCGAAATTTTTCAGTCCATACACGGCCGCCATCTGGGCGATCACCACGGTCGACACCAGCCAGCCTAACCACGCGTAGCGCGTGAAGCCGCGTTTGATTTCTTCGATGTTGATGTCGAGCATCATGACGACGAACAAGAAGAGCACCATTACCGCGCCGACATACACCAGCACCAAGACGATGGCGAGGAATTCGGCCTCAATCAGCAACCACAGTGCAGCACTCGTGAAGAACGCCAACACCAGTGAAAGCGCGGAGTACACCGGGTTACGCGCCACGATCACCCCGAGCGCGGCAGCGATCAGGATGGCCGAGAAACCGTAGAAAAGCAGTTGCACGAACACCGGTCGCTTTCCTCTTCAGCGCGATCAGCGATACGCCGAATCGGCAGCCTTGTCGGCGTCGATCAGCGCGGCATAGCGCTCACCCACGGCGAGCAGTTTGTCCTTGGTCATGATGTTCTCGCCGCGATTTTCCATGTGGTACTCATGGATCCTTGTTTCGACGATCGCATCCACGGGGCAGGCCTCCTCACAAAAGCCGCAATAAATGCACTTGAAGAGATCGATGTCATAGCGCGTCGTGCGCCGTGTACCGTCGGGCGCAACATCCGACTCGATGGTGATGGCCAGCGCCGGACACACCGCTTCGCAAAGCTTGCAAGCGATACAGCGCTCTTCGCCATTAGCATAACGGCGCAGCGCGTGCAGGCCGCGAAAACGCGGCGACTGCGGCGTCTTTTCTTCCGGATAGTTGACCGTCACCTTCTTGCGAAAGAGCGTACGCGCTGTCAACGACAAGCCGCCAAGCAGCTCGGTAAGCAGGAAAGTTTTGACGATGCTTTGCAGTGCCATGGCGTCTCGTTATCTTTGTGTGCTCAATGTACGCTCAATCACTTCGCCCACGGGCCGATGTCGACCCAGGACATCAGCGCCTCGGCGGCAATCCACACCAGCGTGACCGGAATCAAGACTTTCCAGCCCAAACGCATGATCTGGTCATAGCGGTAACGCGGGAAAGTCGCGCGGTACCACATGAAACAGGTTAAAAAGAAAAAGAGCTTGAGGAACAACCAATGAAATCCGGGCACCGCAAGCGGATGGTCCGCGGCCAGCAATCCCTCAAAGGGGCTCAACCAACCGCCGAGGAAGAACACTGCGGTCAGGGTCGAAATCAGAATCATGCTCGCGTATTCGGCGAGGAAAAACAGCGCAAAAGCGATGCCGGAATACTCGACATGAAATCCAGCAACGATTTCGGATTCGCCTTCCGCAACATCGAATGGGGCGCGATTGGTCTCGGCCACCCCCGCGATCACGTAGACCACGAACAGCGGAAACAGCCAAACCAGAAACCAATGACCGACGCCACCTTCTTGCGCACGGACGATATCGCCGAGATTGAGCGTGCCTGCGGCCATGACGACGCCCACGAGCGCAAAACCCATGGCGATTTCATAGGCAACGACCTGCGCCGCCGATCGCATGGCGCCCAGAAAGGCGTATTTGGAGTTCGCGGCCCAGCCGGCAAGGATCACGCCGTAGACACCGACCGAGGTCAGCGACAGCAGATAGAGCAAGCCCGCATCGATATCGGCAATTACCAGCGCTGGATCGAGCGGCATGACCGCCCAAGCGGCGAAGGCGGGCACCAAGGTGATGGCTGGCGCGATGCGGAACAGCCACTTGTTCGAGGCCGACGGGATGACGACTTCTTTGAGCAGCAACTTGATGACGTCGGCAAAGGGCTGAAAAATCCCCGGTACGAAGCCAAAGATACTGCCGACACGATTCGGTCCCTTGCGCAGCTGTATCCAACCGATCACCTTGCGTTCCCACAGCGTGGTGAACGCGACCGAAAGAATCACCGCCACCGTCACAAGCAAGATCCAGGCCGTGGCCCGAGCGTAATCGGGCAGTGTCGCCCAATAGTCGAGTATTACCGACATCAGCCCACCCCTCCCGATCGCCTTGCGGCGGCGGCGATTGCGGTCTGCTGCAGCGCGGGACTGCGACGCAGCACTGCATCGATGGCATACATCGGTACATCCAGCGCGCCCAGATCGAGCTCGGCAGCACCCGCTACGGCGGCGATCGCGGGTACATGATGCGTGACCAGTGCTGTCGGCACCGCGGCGCCTGCGTTCGCGTCCACGATCTGCTGCAACTCATCGCGAACGTCTTCGGAGCTCTGATAATCGAACCCGTCGAGTTCGAGTTGATTACCGAGCACACGCAGCACCTTCCATCCGGGTCGCGCTTCCCCGGGGGGCTTGGATACCCCGGTCTGACTCTGTGAGCGCCCTTCGAGATTGATATAGCTGCCCGAGGTCTCGGCAAAGCTCGCCGTCGGTAGCAAGACGTGCGCGATTTCTTTAAGTTCATCGGTGACGTACGGCGTCACCGCCACGACACAGGCTGCCGAGCGCAGCGCGCGCGCCGCCAGCGCAGCATCGGCGATATCGGCCGAGGGCTCGATTGCGCCCACCAGCAAATAGCTGCGCTGCGCAGTTTCGAACATGTCGCGCAGGCCCAGTCCCTGCGCGGGAATGCCGCCTGCTGCGCGATGCGGCACAACGCCCGCGAGCCAAGCGCCTGAGGCGTTCGCGCCTTCGGTCAAGAAACCAAGAGTCGCTCCGCTCAAGCGAGCGATCTCGCCGGCGAGCGCCCGCAAATCGACCGCGGCCGGGTGACGCAACGCCATCGCGCCGAGCCACACCGCACGCGCACTGCCAGTACACAGCGCGGCGGCCGCGGCGCGCTGCTGCGCCGTGGCGGTGATCCCGCGCAGCAAGCTCGCGTAGGCGACACCCGGCTCGACGCCCGCGATCTCGCGTACGGCCGCCAATATTCCAGCAAGCTCGTGCGCCCAATCAGCTGGGCTGCGCGCAATCTGCATCGCCACCGGGAAGCGATACTCGCGCTCGCTCGAGTCGAGGAACGAAATCTTTGCCTTGGCGCGTACCGCCGCCTTGCGCAAGCGGTGCGCCAACAATGGCAATTCCGCCCGCAGGTTCGAACCGACCACCAACACGCCAGCGAGCGACTCGACCATCGACAGCGGAATTCCGAGACCCGGCTGCCGCGGATCAGCCGCCGCGTCGCGAAAATCGCGGGTGCGCAGCCGATGATCGATATTCGAAGAACCGAGCCCGCGCGTCAGTCGCGCAGCGAGATGCATTTCTTCGAGCGTGCAGGAGGGATGCACGAGCGTGCCGGTGGCGCTGCCCGCGGCCCTCAGGCCCCGCGCGGCGGCCGCCAGCGCCTCCTCCCAACTGGCCTCGCGCCACGCACCAGCCTCACGCAGCATGGGCTTGAGCAAGCGGTCTTCCGCGTACAAGCCCTCGTAGCTGAAGCGATCGCGATCAGCGATCCAGGTTTCGTTGATATCGTCGTTGGCGCGGGGTACCACGCGCTTCAGTTTACCGCGCAGTACGTGACCAAAAAGATTGCTGCCAATACCATCGTGCGGCGACAGGAACGGTACCTGAGTCATCTCCCAGGAGCGACCCTGATAACGGAACGGCTTGGAGTTAAGCGCACCCACCGGGCAAAGATCAATGATATTGCCCGAGAGTTCATGGTCGACGCTGCGCTCGATCCAGGTGCCGATCTCCATGTTCTCGCCACGGCCGGTAGTGCCAAGCTCGGGAATGCCGGCAATCTCCTGACCGAAGCGCACGCAGCGGGTGCAGTGGATGCAGCGTGTCATATCGGTCGAGACCAAGGGCCCGAGATTTTTATCTTTGACGACCCGCTTGCGCTCGCTGAAGCGAGTGATGTCGCGACCATAACCGAGCGCGAGATCCTGCAACTCGCACTCGCCGCCCTGATCGCAAATCGGGCAATCGAGCGGATGGTTAATGAGCAGGAACTCCATGGTCGCCTTCTGCGCACCGATGGCCGCCTTAGACTTGGTGAAAATCTTCATGCCCTCGGCGATCGGCGTCGCGCAGGCAGGTAGCGGCTTCGGTGCTTTCTCAACTTCGACCAAGCACATACGGCAATTTGCTGCGATCGGCAGTTTGTCGTGATAACAGAAACGCGGCACGTAGGCGCCGTGCTGATCGGTCACGTGGATGATCATCGCGCCTCGGCGCGCCTTGACCGCCTTGCCGTCGACTTCGACGTTGACGAGATCGTCTTGAGGATTCGCTGCCATCGTCGGCTCGCCCGGCTTACGCCGCCGCCTTCTGACCGTCGACCAGACTGCGACCGCCGTGCTGAATCATGTATTCGAATTCGTGACGGAAACGCTGCAAGAAACTCTGCACCGGCCACGCAGCCGCGTCACCGAGCGCACAGATGGTGTGACCCTCGATGCGATTGGCCACATCGATAAGCAATTGCAGATCCTCCATACGGCCCTGCCCCGCAACGATGCGCTTGAGCACGCGATTGAGCCAACCCGTGCCTTCACGGCACGGTGTGCACTGCCCGCACGACTCTGACTTGTAGAAGCGCGAAATACGCTCGAGCGTGCGCACCATGCAGGTGCTCTCGTCCATCACGATCACCGCCGCTGAGCCCACCGACGAGCCGATCGCACGCAGCGAGTCGAAGTCCATGTTGACGCCCATCATCACATCGCCCGGGACAACCTTAACCGACGATCCGCCTGGAATCACGGCCTTGAGTTTGCGACCGCCACGTACGCCGCCGGCGATCTCCAGCAAATCTTTGAACGGGATGCCGAGCGGCAACTCGAAGTTGCCCGGCTTCTCGACATGACCCGAGACCGAAAAAATCACCGTACCCCCGGCGTTGGTGGTACCTAACTTGGCAAACCACGCCGAGCCCTTGCGCAGGATGGTCGGCACCGACGCGTAGCTCTGGGTGTTGTTGATGGTGGTCGGCTGACCGTACAACCCGAAGGCCGCAGGAAACGGCGGTTTGAAACGCGGCTTGCCTTGCTTACCTTCGAGTGACTCGAGTAGCGCGGTCTCTTCGCCACAAATGTACGCACCCGCACCGACGAAGGTGTAGAGATCAAAGTCGATGCCCGAGCCCTGCAGGTTCTTGCCGAGCAGTCCCGCCGCATACGCTTCTTTGACAGCCGCTTCGAAACGCGGCACGGGCTCGCCCAAAAATTCGCCGCGGATATAGTTGTAGCCCACGGTCGAGCCCATGGCGTATCCACCGATGGCCATACCCTCGACGAGCGAGTGCGGATTGAAGCGCAGGATGTCGCGGTCGTGGCAGGTTCCCGGTTCACTCTCGTCCGAGTTGCACACCACGTACTTTTGTATTGGTGAGTAACGCGGCATGAAGCTCCACTTCGTGCCGGTCGGAAAACCCGCACCGCCTCGGCCACGCAAACCGCTGGCCTTGACAGTCTCGATGACCTGCTCGCGCGACATCTCTCCCGTGAGAATTTTTTTCCACGAGGTATAGCCGCCGATTTTGAGATAGCTCTCGAGGGTCCACGAACGTTCGAGCGCGAGCGGCTCAAAGACCACGAGGTTCATGCGGTCGCGCCACTTGTCGAGTACATTGCTCACTTGGCGGGGCTCACTTTAAATCGTCGAGGATCCGGTCGACTTTTTCCGGTGTCAGATATTCGTGAAACACATGATCGATCATCATCATCGGTGCACCGGTGCAAGCGGCTAGGCACTCTTCTTCCTGCTTGAGAAAAATGCGCTTATCCGGCGTGCTCTCACCGACCTTGATGCCGAGCTTGCGCTCGCAATGGGCGAGAATGTTCTCGGCACCGTTCAACCAACAGCTGATGTTCGTACACACGCTGACGTGATGCCGACCACACTCGTGGGTCTCGAACATCGAGTGGAACGTCGCAACCTCATAGACCTGAATCGACGGCAGTCGCAAATACTCGGCGACAGCGTCCATGATCTCGGTCGTCAAATGCCCAGCGTTCTGCTCCTGCGCAAAATGCAGCGCCGAAAGCGTGGCAGAACGCTGTCGTCCCGCCGGAAACCTCGAAATAAAACCGTCGATCTCGTGGCGGGTATGCTCGCTGAGCAACGCCACCTTGGGGCTATCACCCGGCACGAAAATCTGCCCATCGCTGGTGGGCACGCCGCGGCCTGCTTGCGCGGTCTCGCTCATCGATCGATCTCCCCGAACACGATGTCCTGCGTACCGATCACCGCAACAACGTCTGCGAGCATGTGTCCCGTGACCATTTCTTCGAGCGCCGCCAGGTGCGGAAAGCCCGGTGCACGGCACTTCAGCCGATACGGCTTGTTGGCACCGTCCGAGACCAAATAAATGCCGAACTCACCCTTCGGCGCCTCGACGGCGGCATAGGTCTCGCCCTCGGGGACGCAGTAACCTTCGGTCATCAACTTGAAGTGATGGATGA
>VGUP01000069.1 GCA_016874175.1 Gammaproteobacteria bacterium
CGCGAGCAGCCGGATAGGGATTGGCCTCGTTTTGCTGGGGTGTGCGGTTGGCGGCCAGCAGGCGCGTGCGCAAGGTCAGGACTCGACGCCCGGCGAGCGCAACTTGCGCATCATGGCGGAGTTGCTGCCCGGCTATTACGACAATTCGAATCAGAGTTACTTCGATGTTCGTCGCAAGCTGCCGGCCGCTGATCGGCATCCGTGGATGTCCACGACCATCACTCGAGTCGACGCGCCGGCTTTCGGTCGTCACGTGTATCTTTGGGTCAATCGCAGCGAAACAGCCGCAGGTCCGGTCAGTTCATACCGGCTCGCCACGCTCGATGCCGGTCCTGCGGCCGATGAGGTGACCATGCGGCATTACCTGCGCATGCAGGGCGAGATCACCACTGCCGAGCTGCAGGGTTTGCAGCCCAAAGATTTGCGCCGTACCGAGGGTTGCGACTACTTTTTCAAGCGTCGTGCGGACCATTTCCGCGGGCTGCAGGGCAGCAAGGCCTGTCGCTTCGAATGGGAAGGGCAGCAGGTTTATACCGACAATGAAATCTCGCTGTCGCGCAGCAGCCTGTGGGTTCACGATCACAAGTGGGTCGTGAAGAGCGGGCAGCGGATCAGTGGTGTAGCTTCGGGCGAGCCGTTCTGGCTCGAGCGTGCGCGCTACTTCCATTGCTATGCCGATGTGCCCGGCGTGGGCGGTGGTGTCGACATCCCCTTTACTCGCCATGACGACATGCTGTTGCATGACAAGGGTGACACGCACTGGTTCACGGCCAAGGCCGACCCCGCCCGCAATGTGCCGCAGCGTGAGCTTGCACTGAACCTGCGGGCAGTGACCTGGCAGGTGCTCAATGAAGCCAACGACTATTTCAATCGCAATTCCTTGGTGCTGTCGGTGCTCGAGCGCTTGCCGGATGGCTCGACCAAAGAGCACGGCTACGCGTTCACCGACTCTGACGCCGAGCGTATCGCGATGAACATGAAGTGGATTTTGGTGAACTGCGCCGTGACCGCACGCAAGGACGCGAAACCCGAAATGTAGCGGGCGCGCGAGTCTGGGTTTCTCGGCGTTTCAGGTGTTCCGCTGGTGCCGCGGAGCCGCCGCGGCCGTCTTCAGCTTCCTGACTGGCGCAGATCAATGATTTCGGCGGCGACGTCGATGATGTCGCGTTCGTGGGCCGCCTCGCGCCAGGGCTCGCGTAGCGCCGCTTCGTACCACTCGCGCATTGCGGGCAGAGCGAGCACTCGCGCGACGTAGGCATCGCACGGGTCGTCGAGAGACAGGTGGTAGGTCTGTAATCTGAACGCCACCGGGGCAAAGAAAGCATCAACGCCGGTGAATGTTTGGCCGCCCAAAAAAGCGCCGCCGAAGCGCGTCAGCCCGGCTTGCCACAGGGCTTGCAGGCGCGCGAGATCGCGCTCGAGTGCAGCTGGTCGTTCGCGCAGCACCACGCGCTGACCGCAGGTCATGCTGCAGGTGTTGCGCAAGGCCTGAAAGCCCGAGTGCATTTCGGCGGCCGCCGAGCGCGCCCACGCCCGGGCTGCACGCTCGGCAGGCCATACACCCTCGTGCCGCTCGGCCAAATACTCGACGATGGCGAGCGAGTCCCAGATACGCAGTTCACCATCGTGCAGACAAGGGACCCGTCCGCTCGGTGAGTGCTGACGAAAAAGTTCCGTACTGCCGGGTTCGGCGAACGGAATCAGCAGTTCTTTGAAGTCGATGCGCAGGGTGCGCATCAGCACCCAAGGTCGCAGCGACCACGAGGAGTAGTTCTTGTTGCCGATGACTAGCGTATACATGGGTGTACTCCGCGAGCCCGTTCTGTTGCGCGAACCGGCGGTGCTCAGCGCGCCGGCTTGCGGAACTTCAGCGTGAAGCGGTCGCTGTATCCGGCGATCGATGGGCGCTGACTGTCGTACTTCAGCTCATCGTCGGGGCGGTAGTGCAGGTCGCTGAAGGCTTCGAAGATGAAGCCGGCGTCCAACGCTTCTTTGATCACGACCACCGGATCGATACGCCGCCAGTTTTCCGGAGAGGTCGGTTCGTTGTGACGACGCGTGTGATCGACGACGCCGTAAACACCGCCCGGCTTCAGAGCATCGAACACGGCTTTGTTCACGAGCGCGCGTGCGCCCGGCGTCATGTTGTGCAGGTTGCGGAAGGTGAGCACCAGGTCGGCATTCTGCACCGGGATTTCGATCGACTCGGCATCGAAAACACCTCGCTGCCCCGAGGGCTTGGTGACGAACTTGCCATCGGATACTTTGACTTTATCGAGACCCCACTCCTTCAAGCGCGGCGCGAGTCGCGATGCGCCGATTGACACGTGCAGCGTGCCTTTGTCGGCGAGTACCTGACCGAGCACCTTGGTGTACCAACCTGCGCCGGGCATGATTTCGACCACGGTCATGTTGGGCTGCAGACCAAAGAATTCGAGGGTCTGCACGGGCTTGCGCTCGAGATTGTCGCGCGCGCGCTCCTCGGCGGTGCGGATGGGGCTCGCCAGCGCCTTTTCGATGGCGAGGGCGGTTTCACTCTTGGCGGTCGGTGCGCCCATCTGCGCCGCGGCGAGCGTACCGAACAGGATCGAGACAGCGACGACAAGGGATGCAAACTGGGATTTCGCGGGCTTCACGGTTCACTCCATGGGTGAGATGCGGGTATGGGGGTGATGTGCAGGTATGGCGACGATTCTGGCATGCTTGGGCGGTCGAAAGAACTTCCTGTGGCGGAAAGTCATGACCCTGAGCAGACGCGATCTCGCGACGAGACTTTTGGCGGGGATCGCCTGGTCGGCGGTTGCCGCAACGGCGGCGGGCTTGCCGCGCAAGTTGCTGGCCGCGACGCAGCAGGGTCTTGCGACAGGTCGCGAGGCGCTGGTCGCACTGCCCGGCAAAGTGGCGCTGCGGCGACTCACCGAGCGACCGCCCAACTTCGAGACCCCGCTCGAATATTTTCGCAGTGTGCTGACCCCCAACGAAGCATTCTTTGTTCGTTACCACCACGCCGTGATTCCGCAAGTGGTGGCCGAGGATTTTCGGCTGGGGATCGGCGGGCCGGCGGCCGAGCGTACCCTCAGTCTGTCGCTTGCCGACCTGCGCGGTGATTTCCCGGCGACCGAAATCGTTGCGGTCTGTCAGTGCTCCGGCAACCGTCGCGGCCTCTTTGACCCGCCGGTGGCGGGATTGCAGTGGGGCCACGGCGCGATGGGCAATGCGCGTTGGCGGGGAGTCAGACTCGCCGACGTGTTGCAGCGTGCCGGACTCAAACCCAGCGCGGTCGAGATCTCCTTCGATGCCGCAGATGCGCCGCCGCTCGAGGGGACCCCCGATTTCATCAAGTCCTTGCCGCTCGTGAAGGCGCTACACCCTGACACTTTGCTCGCCTATGAAATGAACGGCGCGCCATTGCCAGTGCTCAACGGTTTTCCGCTGCGGGTGGTGGTGCCGGGCTGGACGGCGACTTATTGGTTGAAGCATGTCAATCGCATCAGCGCGCTCGACGCCAACGAAAAAAACTTCTGGATGGCCTCGGCCTACCGCATGCCGCGCCAGTTGTTTCCTTTGATCGAGCGCTTCCCCGGACAGGAAACTGCCGAGCGCGCACCAGTCACCGAGATCGCTGTCAATTCTTTGATCACCTCAATGGAGCGCGACGGCGTACTGCAAGCGAGTCGATCTGCGCTTTCCGGCATCGCCTGGGATTCTGGCCGAGGGATCGATCGGGTCGAGCTGTCGTTCGATCGCGGCGGATCGTGGCGGCGCTGCGAGCTCGGTGAAGATCTCGGGCCTTATTCTTTTCGCCCCTGGCGCAGCGATTGGCCGGCGCTTGCGGCCGGCGTTCATGAGGTGTGGGCGCGCGCCGCCAACAAAGCTGGGCAATCACAAGTCGAAACACCCATCGCCAATCCATCGGGCTACCAACACAACGCGTATCACCGCGTGAAGGTGGAGGTGCGGACATGAAGCGCTCGGCCGCAGCGGTTTTTTTGCGTTCGTTGTTGATCGTACTCGCGCTAAGCAGCATCGCGCCGCGTGCCGCGGCTGAGCCCGAGGCTGCTGCAGGCGAGGGCTGCGAACTTTTCGTAGCGCGCTGCAGCGTGTGTCACAGCATCGACTACATCGAGATACACGCACGCTTCGGCACGCGCACGCTCTGGGAGGCTTCGGTCGCGAAAATGCGCAACGCCTTCAAGGCGCCCATCAGTGACGATGAGGCGCGGCAGCTGGTCGATTATCTGCAGCGCAACTACGGACCGTCGCGCGCTCAGCGTACGACGGCAAGCAGTTCGATATCGAACACCAGCGTCGCACCGGGTTTGACGGCCGGCGGCGAGCCACGCTCGCCGTAGGCGAGTTCGGCCGGACAAATAATTCGACTGCGACTGCCGACGCGCATTTTTTGCAGCGCCTGGCTCCAACAGGGGATAACGCCGCGTACCGGCAACGTCGCCGGCGTGCCGCGCCTACGCGAGCTTTCGAACAAAGTGCCGTCGATCAGTCGACCTTCGTAATGAACGCTCACATGATCGAGTGCGGACGGGCGCTCACCGTTGCCGGTTTGCAAAGATTCGATGATGAGACCGCTCTCGAGTCGCTCCACGCCCGGCGTGCGCGCCACCGCGGCGAGGTAGGCGGTTCCGGCTGATTTTTCGCGCTGCAACGTGGCCGCGCGTCGGTCGGCCTGCAACGTGGTCAGGCCTTCGGCTTCGGCAGCGAGATCCACTTTTGATGAGCGCCCGAGGACCCCGTCGTCGATTCCCGACTTCACCCATTCGAGTTCTTGCTCGTTCAGGCTGAAGCCATCGAGCGTGCGCGAAATCAGTTGGCCGAGCGTATAGAGCCGGCGGGCTTCAGCGCTCGGCAAGGGCTCGTTTGCGGTGGCGTCGCTGGTTGCGGTGGCTGGTGCCGCGCGCGCGGGCAGGATCGTGGAGACGCTCCAAAGCGCCAGCAACATCGTGCTGATGCACGACGCGGCGCTTCGGTCCCTTGCAGGCCGATGGCTCGTCATATTTTTTCCCCCCGTTGACCTGCTTGCGACATTTGCCCATCGCAAACTGGTTCGACACCTATATTGCGTTTCGCCGCGCTGCTGTCAACGTATTGGTCGACAATGCCGGCCACAGCGCAGCGCTGAAGCCCAGCGAGGATCATTGCCTATGTCCCCAAGGCCCATGTCCCCAAGTCAGACCGTTTTCATCACTGGCGCCTCGGCCGGCATAGGTGCGGGGCTTGCTCGCGAGTACGCCCGCCGGGGTGCCCGGCTTGCCCTGTTCGCCCGCCGTACCGAACTGCTCGAGTCGCTGGCTGCGGAGCTGCGGGCGCTCGGGGCCGAGGTCAGTATTCATCAGGGGGATGTAACCGCTGAGGGGGATGTCGCGAGGGCGCTGGAGGAGCTCGCCGCGCGCGGGGTAGGCGTCGATATCGTTTACGCCAATGCGGGCTTTGGTGTGGCCGGCACCGTGCAAAAACTGACCATCGAAGATTATCGACGGCAGTTCGAGACCAATGTTTTTGGCTTGCTGCGCACCGTCAAAGAATCGCTGCCGGCGCTGCGCGCGAGTCGCGGACAGCTCGTTCTGGTCGGCAGTGTGGCCGGCTACGCCGCCTCCGCCGCGATGTCGGCGTATTCGATGAGCAAGTTCGCCGTACGCGCGCTCGCCGAGACGCTGCTCGGCGATCTCGCCCCCGAGGGTATCCGCGTGACGCTGGTTTCACCGGGGTTTGTCGATTCCGACATCCGCAAGACCAACAATCACGGTGTGGTCCAGCCCGAGGCGCGCGATCCCATTCCGCAGTGGCTGCGGGTCAGCACGCCGCGCGCGGCCCGCGAGATCGTCCGCGGCGTCGCTCGCGGGCGCGCCGAAATCGTGGTCACCGGACACGGTAAGTTCATCGTATTCTTTGCTCGGCATTTCCCGGGTTTGCTGCGCACGCTGGGTCGCCTCGTCTATCGCGGTCGACCCGAACCCAAGGTCGCAAAGTCGTGAGCCACAGCCGAAAACTTTTTCCGACGCTGATCCATGTGGCGCCGCTGCGGCGGGCGGGGGTCGCGGCGCTCAATCGGCGCTTGCTGCAGGAGGCGTTGCAGCTGCGTGAGGACGATGTCGCCGGTCGCCGTTGGTCGCAGCGTAATTATCGAGGTGGCTACACGTCCTATGGTTCGCAGTGTCGGTTGCAGCAGATTTCGCCGACCTTTGCCACGCTGGAGCGATGGTTGCGGCCGCACCTGCGGCGCTTCGCGACCGAGCTCGCGTTTGATTTGCGGGGTCGCGAATTGGTGATGACCGACTGCTGGGTCAACATCATGCCGATGGCCGTGGTGCACAGCCTGCACCTGCACCCGCTGTCGACGCTCAGCGGCACCTATTACGTGCGCACGCCAGCGGGTTCCTCAGGGCTGAAGTTCGAAGACCCGCGGCTCGATCGTTATATGGCCGCGCCGCCGCGGCAGGCGGACGCAGCGCCGGAGCTGCGTCCTTGGTATACGGTTCCCGCGCGCGCGGGTCAGGTAGTGCTGTTCGAGAGTTGGCTGCGGCACGAGGTGCCGCCGAATCCTGCGCAGACCCCGCGGGTGAGCGTGTCGTTCAACTATAGCTGGTTCTGATACCGCGGTGGGTGATGGGGTCGGGCCAAGGCCCCCAAGCGCGATTAGAGCGCTGATTGATACCGAATGGCATATAGTATCGGTCGTGATACAGTAGCGGCCATGGATGACATTTCACGCAAGTTTCAACGGGACCTGAACACTGGCCTCGTCGGTTTTGTGCTGCTCGGCGTGCTCGAGTCCAGCGACGACGATCTCTACGGCTATGACATCGCCAAGCGCTTGCAAGAGGGGCGGGAAGGTGAGTCGATCTTCAAGGAAGGTAGCCTCTACCCCGTGTTGCGCGTGCTCGCCGCCAAGGGTTGGCTCGCCAGCCGCATCGTGCCTTCCTACTCCGGGCCGCCGCGTCGCTACTACCGGATCACCGCTGCCGGCCGGGTAGTGCTCGCCAATTGGCGCGCCGTTTGGTCCGATACCCGCGATTTCGTCGAGCGCTTCGCCGCGCAAGCGGTTGACAGTCCCCGGGGCGCTACCTAGAATCCGCCGCCGTTCTCGGGGGCCCGTGCTCGGGTTTCCGAAAAACAGCGACTTTCAAGCACCGGGCCGCTCCCGCAAGGAGGCGGCCCGGGTTGTCTCGGGGGTCGCCCGCCGCAGCCGGTCGTCGAGCTGTCGGTCGTAAGTCCGGGTTCTCTCGCGGCGACGCGAGATGTTTTTGCGGGCCCTGCGAGCGATGTCTCCTGTCCGGTCGTTTTGGTTCTCAAACGCTGTAGATCTGGAGACTGCATGGCCACGACAGGTCAGCTGATTCGCGCCCCGCGTCGCACCCCGTCCGAAAAGACCAAGGTGCCCGCTCTCGGCGCTGCCCCGCAGAAGCGCGGCGTGTGCACTCGCGTGTACACCACCACCCCCAAGAAGCCCAACTCGGCACTCCGCAAGGTATGCCGCGTGCGACTCGTCAACGGTTACGAGGTTACCTCGTACATCGGCGGCGAAGGCCACAACCTGCAGGAGCACTCGGTGGTGCTCATTCGCGGTGGCCGCGTCAAGGACCTGCCCGGCGTGCGCTACCACACGGTACGCGGAACGCTCGACTGCGCAGGCGTCAACGACCGCAAGCAGGGTCGTTCCAAGTACGGCGCGAAGCGCGCCAAGAAATAATGGTAGGGAGAGCGAACGATGTCACGTCGCGCACAAGCCCCGGTCCGTCACATTCTGCCGGACCCGAAGTTCAACAACGACACGCTTGCCAAGTTCATGAACGTAGTCATGAAGAGCGGCAAGAAGTCGGCTGCCGAACGCATCATTTATGGTGCGATCGACCGCATCACCGAAAAGACCGGCAAGCAAGGCGGCGACGCGATCGAGTTGCTTTCGCTCGCGCTCGATAACGTCAAGCCGGTCGTCGAAGTGAAGTCGCGTCGCGTCGGCGGCGCCACCTACCAGGTGCCGGTCGAAGTCCGCGCAGCGCGTCGGCAAACGCTCGCCATGCGCTGGGTGATCGAAGCCGCGCGCGGGCGCAGCGAAAAGTCGATGGCGTTCCGCCTCGCTCATGAGCTCATGGAAGCCGCCGAGAACCGCGGTGCCGCCGTGCGCAAGCGTGAGGACACGCATCGTATGGCCGAGGCCAACAAGGCCTTCGCGCACTACCGCTGGTAATCGTCGGACTGTTCTTCAGAGAAGGCATCGTCGGTCATGGCCCGCACCACATCCATCGAGCGCTACCGAAATATCGGTATTTCCGCGCACATCGATGCGGGCAAGACCACCACGACCGAGCGCATTCTTTTCTTCACCGGCGTCTCGCACAAGATCGGTGAGGTCCACGATGGCGCGGCCATCATGGATTACATGGAGCAGGAGCAGGAGCGTGGCATCACCATCACCTCCGCTGCGACCACCTGCTTCTGGAAGGGGATGGACAAACAATTCCCCGAGCATCGCATCAACATCATCGATACCCCGGGACACGTCGATTTCACCATCGAGGTCGAGCGCTCGCTGCGCGTGCTCGATTCGGCGGTGGCGCTGTTCTGCGCGGTGTCGGGTGTGCAGCCGCAATCGGAGACGGTGTGGCGGCAGATGAATCGCTACGGCGTGCCGCGGATCGCCTTCGTCAATAAAATGGATCGGTCGGGCGCGAACTTCGCGCGCTGCATCGAGCAGATCAAGACGCGGCTGCGCGGCAATCCGCTGCCGATCCAATTGCCCATTGGTGCCGAGGACGGCTTCGAGGGCGTGATCGACCTCGTCAAAATGAAGGCGATCTACTGGGACTCCGAAACCCAGGGCATGAACTTCGAATACCGCGACATTCCTGCGGAGCTTGTCGACGCTGCCGAGGCGGCGCGCACGCAGATGATCGAAGCGGCAGCCGAAGCCAATGAATCTTTGATGAACAAATACCTCGAGGGCACCGAGTTCTCGCAGGACGAAATCAAGGCTGGGTTGCGCGAGCGGGCCTGGAAGAGCGAGATCGTGCTCTGCATGTGCGGCACCGCCTTCAAGAACAAGGGCGTGCAGGCGCTGCTCGATGCCGTGGTCGAGTACATGCCCTCGCCCGTGCACATGCCGCCGGTCAAAGGCATCGATGATCGCGGCGAGCTCGCCACGCGCAACGCTGCCGATGAAGCGCCGTTTGCGGCGCTGGCGTTCAAGATCCTCAACGATCCGTTCGTCGGCAACCTGACCTTCTTCCGTGTCTACTCGGGCGTGCTGGGCTCGGGTGACTCGGTGCATGTGCCCACCAAGAGCCGCAACGAGCGTATCGGTCGTTTGTTGCAGATGCATGCCTCCGAGCGTAGCGAGATCAAAGAAGTCCGCGCTGGCGACATTGCGGCGGCGGTCGGTCTCAAAGATGTCACCACCGGCGACACGCTGTGCGCCGAGAGCAAGATCATCACGCTCGAGAAGATGGTGTTCCCGAACCCCGTCATCTCGGTCGCAGTCGAGCCCCGCACCAAAGCCGACCAGGAAAAAATGGGTCTCGCGCTGCAGCGCCTCGCCAAAGAAGACCCGTCGTTTCGCGTACACACCGACCAAGAGTCGGGACAGACCATCATCTCGGGCATGGGCGAACTGCACCTCGAGATCATCGTCGATCGCATGAAGCGCGAGTTCAAGGTCGAAGCCAACGTCGGCAAGCCGCAGGTTGCGTATCGCGAAACCATCCGCGGCAAGGTCGAGTCCGAAGGCAAGTTCGTGCGTCAGTCCGGCGGTCGTGGCCAGTACGGACACGTATGGCTCAAGCTCGAGCCCAACGAGGCTGGCAAGGGCTACGAATTCATCAACGGCATCGTCGGCGGTGCCGTACCGCGCGAGTTCATTCCGGCGATCGACAAAGGCGTCAAAGAAGCCGTCGAAACCGGCGTGCTCGCGGGTTATCCGATCGTCGACGTCAAGGTCACCGCGTTTGACGGTTCGTACCACGACGTCGACTCCAATGAAATGGCGTTCAAGATCGCGGGCTCGATGGGCTTCAAGGAAGGCTTCAAAAATGCGAAGCCGGTCATCCTCGAGCCGATCATGAAAGTCGAAGTCGTGACCCCCGAAGATTATTCGGGCGATGTCATCGGCGATCTCAATCGTCGCCGTGGCCAGATCACCGGCATGGAGGACTCACCCTCCGGCAAGGCGATCCTCGCCCAAGTTCCCCTCTCCGAGATGTTCGGTTATGCAACGTCCGTTCGTTCCATGAGCCAAGGTCGCGCGACTTTCACCATGGAGTTCGATAAATACACGGAAGTGCCGCCGAACATCGCCGAGACCATCATCAATCGCTAACTGTTTCGCTTTTTGAGGAGATAGAGACGTGTCCAAGGAAAAATTCGAACGCAGCAAGCCGCACGTGAACGTTGGGACGATTGGTCACGTTGACCACGGCAAGACGACGTTGACGGCGGCGTTGACGAAGGTGATGGCCGAGACGTACGGCGGCGAGTTCAAGGCGTACGATCAGATTGACAAGGCGCCTGAAGAGAAGGCGCGCGGCATCACGATTTCGACGGCGCATGTGGAGTACCAATCGAAGGAGCGTCATTACGCGCACGTAGATTGTCCGGGGCACGCCGATTATGTGAAGAACATGATCACGGGCGCGGCGCAGATGGACGGGGCGATTCTGGTGGTGTCGGCGGCCGACGGCCCGATGCCGCAGACGCGCGAACACATTTTGCTCGCTCGTCAGGTGGGTGTGCCGTACATCGTGGTATTCATGAATAAGGCGGACATGGTGGACGACAAGGAACTGCTCGAGCTCGTTGAGATGGAAGTGCGCGAGCTGCTCTCGACGTACAAGTTCCCTGGTGATGTGACGCCGATCGTGGTGGGCTCTGCGCTGAAGGCGCTCGAGGGGGACACGAGCCCGATCGGGGTGCCTGCGGTGGTGAAGCTTGTTGAGGAGATGGACAAGTACATCCCGGTGCCGAAGCGCGACATCGAGAAGCCATTCCTGATGCCGGTGGAAGATGTGTTCTCGATCTCTGGCCGCGGCACGGTGGTGACGGGGCGCATTGAGCGCGGCATCGTGAAGGTGAACGAAGAAGTTGAGATCATCGGTCTGAAGGACACGGTGAAGACGACCTGCACGGGCGTTGAGATGTTCCGCAAGCTGCTCGATGAGGGTCAGGCGGGCGATAACGTGGGCGTGCTGCTGCGCGGTACGAAGCGCGAGGACGTTGAGCGTGGTCAGGTGTTGGCGAAGCCGGGCAGCATCATGCCGCACACGAAGTTCGAGTGTGAGGTGTACGTGCTGACGAAGGAAGAAGGCGGGCGTCACACGCCGTTTTTCAAGGGCTATCGTCCGCAGTTTTACTTCCGCACGACGGATGTGACCGGGACGATCGAGTTACCGGGCAACACTGAGATGGTGATGCCGGGGGACAACATCAAGATGACGGTGGAGCTGATTGCGCCGATCGCGATGGAAGACGGGCTGCGTTTTGCCATCCGCGAGGGCGGTCGCACCGTCGGCGCCGGCGTCGTCGCCAAAATCCTGAAGTAATCGAGCAAGGTACAAATACAGGCCAGTAGCTCAATTGGCAGAGCGGCGGTCTCCAAAACCGCAGGTTGGGGGTTCGATTCCCTCCTGGCCTGCCACTCAGGGTCGACGATGAACGAAACGGTTAAACACCAAGGCGTCACGGGCGCCGACAAGGCGAAGCTCTACGCTGCGATGCTGATCGCAGCGGCGGGCATCTTCGCCTTTTACTACCTCAAGGGTGCCCAAGACGACTGGGT
>VGUP01000070.1 GCA_016874175.1 Gammaproteobacteria bacterium
CCGAGACCACCGCGAGCGAGGCCGATTCCAAATCCGCGCGCGCGGCGATCGCGGCGAGCACAGCGCTGATCGCAGCCTCGACGGCGCGAGCCGCCGTGCCGATCTCGGCGAGCGAGCCGCCCGCGCGCAGCAGCGCCGCCCGGCCCTCCGCAAACACATTCTCCATTTGCCGACTCGAGACTTGGACACCAAAGAATTGAGTCGCGAGATCCGGCAGCTGATGCGCCTCATCCAGGATGACTGCATCAGCCGTCCCGAGCAGATCGCCGAAACCATCTTCCTTGAGTGCAAGATCAGCGAGCAGCAAGTGATGATTGACGATCACGAGATCCGCCGCCTGCGCCTCGCGCCGCGCCGCCACGACATGACAATCGGCAAACTCCGAACAACGTGTGCCGAGACAGTTGTCGCGCGTCGAGGTGACCTTCGGCCAGAGTGCGTGATTTTCATTGAAGCCCGCGACTTCAGCGAGATCGCCGGTGCGCGTGATGAGCGCCCAGGACTCGATCCGCGCCATGAGCGGATCACGCACCGCAACGCCCTCGAGCGCGCCCTGCGCCACTTCGCGCTTCAGGCGATAGGTACAAAGATAATTCGAGCGCCCCTTGAGCAACGCCACCTTCGCAGGGGTCCCAATCGCGCCTGCAACGAGCGGTACGTCTTTTGAATAGAGTTGGTCTTGCAGCGTTCGGGTACCGGTCGACACCAGCACGCGCAGCCCAGCGAACAGCGCCGGCACCAGATAAGCAAAAGTCTTGCCCGTGCCCGTACCCGCCTCGACCAGCAGTGGCCGCCGCGCCTCGAGCGCCGCCGCCACCGCGCCCGCCATGCGCATCTGCGCCTTGCGAGGCGTAAAGCCCGGCAAGTGCCGCGCGAGCGGGCCGGCGGGGCCGAAAATGTCCTCGATAGCCTGCATGGGGCGGGCACGCTACCCGCCCCCCAAGTCCTATACAAGACCCACCTCGCGGACCGACCCCGACAGCGCTCGGGGACGCTGTAAAATCAGGTCGTTATACTCGCCGCCTTTCCAGAATATCGACGATAAAGGGACACCCCGAATGGCCACAGCTGCAGCGACCATGCCGCCCCTGCCAACGCTCTCCAAACTGGTCACCGAGTGGGTGGCGTCCGTGCGCGAACTGACGCAGGCGGATGAGGTTTACTGGGTCGAAGGTTCCGATGCCGAATACGCCAATTTCATTGACCAGTTGCAGCGCAGCGGCGAACTGCAAAAGCTCAATGATGCGCATTATCCGAATTGCTTTCTCGCACGCTCGCATCCATCCGACGTCGCCCGCGTCGAGCACCTGACCTTCGTCTGTACGACAAAGCAGGAAGACGCCGGCCCCAACAACAATTGGATGGCGCCCGCCGAAGCCCGGGCAAAAATGCGCGGTCTCTTCAGCCGCTGCATGAAGGGGCGCACCTTGTACGTGGTGCCCTACTGCATGGGCCCGATCGACTCGCCCTACTCGCGCTGCGGCGTCGAAATCACCGACAGTGCATACGTTGTCATCAACATGATGCTGATGACGCGCGCCGGACGCGCCGCACTCGAGCGCATCAGCCGCGAGGGCAGCTTCGTCAAAGGTCTGCACTCGACCGGCGAGCTCGACCCCAATCGTCGTTTCATCATGCATTTTCCTGAGGATCTGGCGATCGAGAGCTTCGGCAGTGGTTACGGTGGCAACGCGCTGCTCGGCAAAAAGTGTCACGCGCTGCGTATCGCGAGCTATCAGGCGCGCAACGAGGGTTGGCTCGCCGAGCACATGCTGATCGTCGGGCTCACCAGCCCGCAGGGCGAAACGCATTATGTGGCGGCCGCGTTCCCGTCAGCCTGCGGCAAAACCAATCTCGCGATGTTGATTCCGCCCGAGTCCATGCCCGGTTGGACGGTCACTACGGTCGGCGATGACATCGCTTGGCTGCATCCCGGTCCTGATGGTCGGCTCTACGCGATCAACCCGGAGGCCGGTTATTTCGGCGTCGTGCCGGGCACCAATCGCAAGACCAATCGCAACGCGTTCGAGATGATTCAGCGCGACACGCTATTCACCAACGTCGCGCTCACGGCCGACAACCAGCCGTGGTGGGAAGGTCTCGATGCCGGTTCACCGGTCACCGACTGGCAAGGCCGCCCGTATGAACCAAGCAATGGCCCTGCGGCGCAACCGAATTCGCGTTTCACGGTAGCTGCCAAGCGTAATCCGCGCTACGCGCCCGAGGCCGACAGCCCGCGTGGCGTGCCGATCTCGGCCATTATCTTTGGTGGACGTCGTCGCGGTGTTGCACCGCTCGTCTATGAAGCGCGCGACTGGAACCACGGCGTCCTCGTTGGCGCTTCGGTCGCCTCCGAGACCACTGCGGCAGCCATCGGTCAGGCGGGCGTGCTGCGTCGCGACCCGATGGCGATGAAACCTTTCGCGGGCTATAACTACGGCGATTACTGGTCGCACTGGTTCGCGATGGGTCAGAAGCTCAAGCACCCGCCAAAGATTTATCACGTCAATTGGTTCCGTCGCGACGACGATGGCCGATTTCTTTGGCCGGGCTTTGGCGACAACCTGCGCGTGCTCGATTGGGTACTCAAGCGTTGCAGCGGTCAAGCGGCGGCCAACGAGACCGCCATCGGCAATCTGCCGCGACCCGGTGATCTGAATCTCGACGGGCTCGACATTGCCGAAGCGGCGCTCGATGAACTGCTGTCGATCAAAGCCGACGAGTGGCGCGCAGAGGCCGCGGACATGGCTAAATATTTGAATGAATTTGGCGAGCGCACGCCTGCGCAGCTGCGTGCCCAAGTGGCGGCTCTGCAGCAGCGGCTCGGTTAAGTGGTTCGTCGCTCACTTAGCGTCGCGATCGTCTGCAGCCTCGGGCTGTTGACGTCTGTCGCCACGACGTTCGCACAAAACCGTACCGCCAAGCAGGCCTCCACGGCGACTTCAGCGCAGAGAACGCCCGCGGGGACCCCGGGCGCGGGCACAGCCGCGGCGGGCGCCCCCGCTGCGGACACCCAAACCGCGGGCGAAGTACCACCGCCGCCGCCCGCCATCGAAATCTCGCGAGAGGCTTTGGCCGGAGCGATCGGTGTGCGCGAGGCCGCACAGCGTTCGGACGAGAGCACGCAGCTGCTCGAGGAACTCACCACCGAAGTCGGTCAACGTTTTACCGGCACGGCCGGTGACAAAGCGGGCGTCGAGTGGGCGGTCAAAAAATTACGCGCCCTCGGCTTCGAGAACGTGCGCACGCAAGAAGTGATCGTGCCGCGGTGGATCCGCGGTGAGGCGAGCTTCGATGTGCTCTCGCCTTTCCCCATGCCGATGGTGACCGCCGCAGTCGGCGGCAGCATCGGCACCGCAGACGAAGGCCTCGAAGGCCCGATCCTGATGGTGCAGGACCTTCCTGCACTGCAGGCTCTGCCCGAAGGCACGGTGCGCGGCAAGATCGTGTTTTTCAATGGCCGCATGGAGCGCACCCGCGACGGCAGCGGCTACGGTAAAGCCGTTCGCGTCCGCGCGGAAGGACCGAGCATCGCCGCCGCGCTCGGCGCCACGGGCATCGTGATCCGCTCGGTGGGCACGAGCAAAAATCGCGTCGCGCACACGGGCACGCTGTCCTACAAAGTATCGGCGCCACGAATTCCCGCAGTGTCCATCTCCAACCCGGACGCCGATCTGCTCGAGCGCCAAGTCGCGCAAACGCGGCCGGGTGGCAAGATCGCCGGCAATCAGGTGATGGTGCGCATTCGAGTCACCGCGCGCGATCTGCCGCAAGTGCGCTCGGCCAATGTCATCGGGGACTTGCCGGGCACCGATCTAGCCAATGAAATCGTGCTGATCAGTGCACATCTCGACTCCTGGGACCTCGGTCAAGGCGTGCAAGACGACGGCGCGGGCGTTGCGATCGCGATCGCCGCGGCACGCGCCGCAGTGGCGGTGAATCCACGGGCTCGGCGCACCATTCGGATCGTGCTTTTCGCCAACGAAGAATTCGGGCTGTCGGGTGCGGCGCGTTATCCGCTCGAGGAGGGTGATGACAATGTCGCCCGTCACGCCTTCGCCATGGAAGCCGATCTTGGCGATGGGCCGGTGTGGAAACTCTCGGCGCGAGTACCGCCCACCTATTGGGCCACGATCGAGCAAGTGCATCGCGTGGTGAAATCCCTTGGTGTCGAACTCGGCGACAACGTCTCAGCGGGCGGCGCAGACCTCGGTCCGCTACGTCGCCGCGGCGTGCCAGTGCTCGCCCCGCAACTCGACGCGACGACTTATTTTGATGTGCACCACACCATCAACGATACGCTCGATCAAGTCGACCCATCACATCTGCAACAGTCGACGGCGGTGTTTGCCGTAGCCGCTTATGCCGCAGCGATGGTGGACGGACCGATTCCGCGACTGCCCGAAGAACAGGCTCAATAATTCATGCGCGAGTACGACGCCGACGCCATCATCATCGGTGCCGGGGCCGTCGGGCTCGCGAGTGGCTACGCACTCGCACAGCGCGGTCTCTCGGTCATCACGCTCGAGGCCGGCCCGCGCATCGGCGAAGGCGTCTCATCCCGAAATTCCGAAGTCATCCACGCGGGCTTCTATTACGCACCGGGCTCGCTGAAGGCCCGTGTTTGCGTCGAGGGCCGCCGCCGACTCTATGAATTCCTTGAGTCGCACGGCGTGCCTTATTGGCGCTGCGGCAAGTTGGTGGTCGCCACCGAGGACGCCGAGATCCCCGCCATCGAAAAAATGTATCAGCAAGGCCTGGCCAACGACGTCGAGCACTTGCAGATGCTGACGGCCGATGAGGCCCGCGCCCTCGAACCCGAACTGCACTGCGTCACCGCGATGCTTTCGCCCGAGAGCGGGGTGTTCGACTCGCACGGCTACATGCTTGCACTGCGTGGCGAAATCGAAAATCGCGGTGGCTTCGTGGTTTGCGAGTCGCCTTTCATTGGCGCGAGCGCCGATCCCGCAGGCGGCTGGCAAGTGCGTACGGGCGGCGAGGCCGCAGCGACCCTGAACTGCCGCTATCTGGTGGCGGCTTCGGGCCTTGAGGCGCAAGCAATCGCCGCGATGATCGAAGGCTTTCCGCCTGCAAAGATTCCGCGTCGGCATCTTGGCAAGGGCGTCTACTTCAAAGTAAGCGGCAAGGCGCCATTCAATCGGCTCGTCTATCCACCACCGATTCCCGGTGCCCTCGGTACGCACTACCGCAAAAACCTCGGTGGCCAGGCCGTACTGGGGCCCGACCTCGCCTACGTCGAGGCGATCGACTACAGCATTGACGTCGCACGCGAACAAAGTTTTTACGACAATGTTCGACGGTACTGGCCGACGCTTGCAACCGGCACGCTCGTTCCCGACTACGCCGGCATCCGACCCAAAATCCACAGTCCCGGCGAAAAACAGCCAGACTTCCGCGTCGATGGGCCCGAGCTGCACGGGCTCGCTAATCTGGTCACGCTGTTCGGTATCGAAAGCCCGGGGCTCACGAGCTCACTCGCCATCGGCGAAGAGGTCGCTGGCCGATTGCTCGGCAGTCAAAATAATCGCTCGCTGTAATACGCGAGTCACTCGCAATAATACGCGCCTTTCGCAAAGGCCTCGCCGTTGATGTCCTGCGCGCGCGAGTGGTAGCCGGTCGCGTGAAAGCGCCGCCAGCGGGTTTTCATCGATGAACAAACCGCATCGCCCGTCGCCTGAAGTTCTGCGGGCACCGGCCCGAATGCCGCGGGGTTATCCCAACCTGCCTTGCCATCGAGGGTGATGAGCCTCGGCGGCGCCGCGCCCTCGAATGCACCGGGACGCAAAGCCAGCGCGCAGCCGCCGAGCCAAAACCAGATTGTCAGCATGCTGACAAAACGAAAAAATCGCATGAGTCGCCCTCGACTGACCGTTGAATTCGGTCAACCGTAGCCAACGAACGACGCGAAGGCGATCAAAAACAGAGACTTAGGTGTGCTGGGATACGCTCGCCGCTTGCCGAATCAGCTCCGGTCCGGCCCCGCGTTCGCGGGCGCCCTCGGAAAGCAAACGACGATATTCGCGTGAGCCAGGGGCATGGCTCAAAAGTCCGAGCAAGTGACGAGTGATCGCCGGCAACCGCTCACCCTTGGTCATTTCGCGCTCAGCATAGTCGGCCAGGCGCTCGAGGTGCTCCGCCACGGACAGCGGCTTGTAGCCGCGGTCGCCATCGAGCGCTGCAAAGATTTCGCCCAAAACCATCGGCCGGTGATACGCCTCGCGGCCAAGCATCACGCCGTCAGCCCACTCGAGCGCATCCAGCGATTGATCCGCTTTTTTGAGACCGCCGTTCAACACCACCGGCATGTCCGGAAAATCCTCTTTGAGACGCCGCACCACGTCATAGCGCAGCGGCGGAATCTCGCGATTATCGGCGGGCGGCCAATTACCGAGTACGGCCTTGCGTGCATGCACGATGACGCAATCCGCTCCTGCCCCACGAACTGCAACCATGAAGTCACATAATTTATCGTAGTCCGCCTCATCGAAGCGCTGCACGGCTTCATCAAGATCGCTACGGTTCGATCGCAAGGTACCGATGCGCATTTTCACGGTAACTGGCAAATCGACCGCCTCACTCATGGCGGCCACACAATCGGCGACGAGATCGGGCTCGTTCATCAAACAGGCACCAAAAGAGCCTTTTTGAACTTTATCGGAGGGGCAACCGCAGTTGAGGTTGATTTCGTCGTAACCCCACTCCTCGCTATAGCGAGCCGAGGCGGCGAGATAATCGGGTTCGCAGCCACCCAACTGCAGCGCGACCGGGTGTTCCTCGGAGGAATACTCGAGCAGTTTTTCGCGATCGCCACGCAAAATCGCCGAGGCGGTCACCATCTCGGTATAGAGCAACAGATCAGGCGAAAAACCGCGCAGAAAATACCGGCAGTGCCGATCTGTCCAGTCCATCATCGGCGCGACGGCGACACGGCGGTCGAGAAACGGGCGACTCATCCAAAACCTTTCGCGGAGCTCTTGATGGGCTCGCGCACCAGTCGATGCAGCAAAATCAACGCAGCGAGTATACGACCTTATAGTACGCCTGCCCCAGTCCCTCGCGTATGGCGGTGTCGGTCTTGAGCAAGGCTCGCGCATCGGGCAGCCACGCATCATGCCAACGCCGCGAGAGCGGAACGTCGATATCGACCGGGAACGGGGTCACCGCAAAACCGGCCGCCGCAAAGATCGCCGTAGCGCGCGGCATGTGGTTCGCCGAGGTCACCAAGATAATCGAGGGGCGAGCCTTGCCGAATAACGGTCGGATCAGCCGCGCCTCATCAGCAGTATTTGCAGCCCTGCCGGATAAAATGATCCGCGACTCATCAACCCCCAAGCCGACCGCGAGCTCACGAGCGAGTTCACCCTCGGTCCTCAGGGCATTGGGAAAATAATCGCCGCTCGAGAAAACCACCCGATCAGCCCGGTCCGCCTGCATCAGCTGAATACCGGCGAACACCCGATCGACTGAACTGCCCCATTCAGGCATGGGTCCACTGCGCCCTAGCGTATACCCGAGACTACCCGCCAGAACAATCACCGCCTCGCGCCGCGGCACCTCGCTCGCTTCGAGACGAACGAGATCGCCCTGCACGAGCAACAACACACGATCCGCCACCGCGGGTAGCGACGCCAACCAGAGAGCCAACGCCGCCGCAGCCGCAAGGAACCGCTTGCGGAAAATCAGTGCGGCCAAGATCAGCCCCAGCACCACCACGATCGGTGAAAAAATCAGCGGCAGGATTTTATTCAGATACACGCGAAACACCCGCGACCCGCAATTGGCGCTCAGGGTAAACTATCGTTATGGAATTTGGCTCACCAGAATTTTGGATCGCCCTCGGGCAGATCATCATGATCGACATTCTGCTCGGCGGCGACAACGCGGTTGTCATCGCACTCGCCTCGCGGCGCCTGCCCGATGCGCAGCGCAAAAAGGCTATTTTCTGGGGCATGTCCGGTGCGGTAGCGCTGCGCGTCGTCCTCATCTTTTTTGCGCTGCAACTACTCAAAGTCCCATTTCTGAAAATTATCGGCGGCATCCTGCTGCTCTGGATCGGCATCAAGCTGCTGCTTCCCGAGCACGATGAGGGCGGTCACGAAATCGACGCCAGCACCCACCTGCTCGGGGCCATCAAAACCATTGTGCTCGCTGATGCCGTCATGAGTCTCGATAATGTCATCGGCATCGCCGGCGCGGCCAAAGATCACCTTGGTTTGGTGATTTTCGGGCTGCTGTTCAGTATTCCCATCATCATCTGGGGCAGCAAATTCGTGTTGACCCTGATGGATCGCTTTCCGGTCATCATTTTGTTCGGCGCCGCACTGCTCGGCTGGATCGGTGGCGGCATGCTGATCGATGACGTGGTGCTCAAGCCCTGGACCGCGGACTATGGCCAGACCGGTCATTATCTCGCCGCGCTCGTGGGTGCCGCTCTCGTGGTCGCGATCGGCAAAACGCTCTCGCGGCGCGGACCGCAGCCTGTAACCGCCGATAAACCGGTCGACCTCTCGAGCAGCGACCGTCAGACCGATCGCTCAGGAGACTGACCATGCAAGTGCTGCTGATTCCGGTCGATGGTTCCGAGTACGCCGACCGCGCGGTCGATTACGCTATCGGTCGCGTCAAGACCAGCAACGAGCCCGTACGCCTGCATCTGCTCAATGTGCAAATGCCCATCGTCACGGTCAACGTCAAACTCTTTGTCAGCAAAGAAAGCCTCGAAGCCTATTATCGCGAAGAGGGCGAAAAAGCCCTGGCCACGGCACTCGCTCGAATCAAGCGACACGAGCTTCAGGCCGCACCGCATATCAGCGTCGGTGATGCCGGTAAAATCATTTGCGATTTCGCCACTGATAAAGCTGCGACGGAAATCGTCATGGGCACTCATGGCCGAGGCGTACTCGCCAGTGCCCTCATCGGCTCCGTCGCACAAAAAGTGGTGCATCTCGCGCCGGTGCCGGTCGTGCTGGTTAAATAATTTTCAGATTGGTTGCCGGGCTAAGCGGACTTCGTCTGTGGCAGCTTTTGGATCAACATGACAGTAACCAGGCCGGCTGCGACGAAGGCCGCCAAAGATAGCCATTCTGGGGCGTCGGTCACGATGTCGAGCAACAAGCCCACCGACGCCCAAATCAGTGCAAAGCCGATCAGAATGAGCAACGACAGTCTTACTGTAAGCCCTTTTTTAAGCAGCCTGTGATGCAGGTGAGTATTGTCTGCACTCATCGGTGACTGCCCACGCAAGATCCGCCCCACTGCCGTCGACACCATGTCGAAAATCGGTATGGCCGCAAACCACAATAATGTGACAGGCTCGACCGGGGTCTCAGGCTCCTGGGACAGCGCCACCATAGTCCATGCCAATGAAAATCCGAGCAGCATGCTGCCCGCATCACCCATGAAAATTCTCATTTGCTCGTTGAATCCGAGCGGCAGATTGAACAAAAGAAAACCGATGACCGCCCCGGCGAGAACAGCTGCTACCGAAAAAATCGGGGTGTTGACCCCGAATAGCCCGACACCAGCGACGGCAATAAGGGCAACTAATCCCATCGAACCCGCGAGCCCGTCGATTCCGTCGATCATGTTGAGCGCATTTACTGCACCGACCACTAACGTCATGGTGACAATTACGGCCGCCCAAGGCTCAAAAATAACGGTGCCTGCGCCAAACGGTTCGCCCACATAGTGGACGCTCAAACCACCAACAAAAACCATCACCAAAACGGCCCCGAGTTGCACGAGCAAGCGCAATATCGAGGGTAAATTCAATCGGTCATCCAGAAGCCCAAGACAGACAAACCCAAATGCCGTCGCGGTAAAGCTGGCGGGCGGCCGCGCTGTTTCCGGGAGTAGCGAGAGCCCCAGCGAAAGTCCGACAAACATCGCGATACCGCCGATGACGGGTACCTCGCCCGCATGCTGTTTGCGGCCTCCCGGTTTATCCACAAAGTCCAGACTGCGCGCCATGGGTCGCAACAAAAGTGCCAGCACGACCGTACCAAACAATGCCGCGCCGACCGACAGATACAGGCTTTGCATGGCCGCGGAGTATACGCAGCAGCAAACTTCATGGGTTAGACTTAAGGCTGTGACTAGCCGATTTGTCGTAATCACCCTCGCGTCGCTTTTGACGCTGGCCGGATGCGTTCGATATGAGGACGGCCGCGCCGCCTTTGATAATCGCGACTACCCGACCGCCTTCGCCAAATGGCAGTTGCTCGCCAAGTTTGGCGATGCGAAAGCCCAAAATGAACTCGGTTGGCTCTACCAAAATGGGCTTGGCACGGACCCGGACGCAGGGCTGGCCGTGCTCTGGTACAGAAAGGCGGCCTCTCAAGGACTCACGGTCGCCCAAACCAACCTCGGCATCATGCTCAATGATGGGATTGGTGTTCCGCGCGATCATCGGGAGGCATCGAAATGGTTCAGCTTGGCGGCCAGAAAAAACGACCCGTCGGCGCTCAACAATCTCGGGGTGCTGTACGACAAGGGTGACGGCGTTCCAGAAAACGACATCAAGGCAGTTGAACTGCTGACCAAGGCCGCGGAGTTGGGGCATCCCCGAGCGATGAGTAATCTCGGTCTTATGTTCAAACTTGGCGAGGGTGTACCGCAAGACGCCGCAACAGCGATCCGATGGTTTAAGGCTGCCGCCGAAAAAAAAGATCCTGAGGGCATGAATAATCTTGCGGTAATGCTCGACCAAGGTCTTGGAACCGAGGCAGACCCAACCAAAGCGATGCAGCTATTCGAAATCGCGGCGCGATCAGGGGAGCCCGCGGCGGCTGTCAATCTGGCAATGATGTTTCTAAGGTCGACTCGGGACGTTGACCGAGTCAATCCAACGCTGTCGAATCGACCCGTCGTCAAAGCCTATGCATGGCTGAATATCGCCGCCGGCATGGGGTACGTTCAGGCGCGCGACTATCGAACGAAATTGCAAAATCAACTGTCACCCGCGGAAATTGCGGAAGCGCAACGTCTCTCTGTGACTTGGTCAAACGTACGTTGACCTGAAACTGCATTTTTTTACCAATTTGGTCAGATTAACCAACCACGTTAACCTGTTTTCAGGCTGAATTTATTTTCATTTTTGCTATTATTAGCGCCATCGCTCCCGCGCACTTAGAAGTGGTCCCGCTTCGTCGGGCAGTTTTTCATTGGATTTAATGAAGACTGTCCTGCGGTTTAGGCAGCCAAGGCTGCCGGATGGGTTGATGCGAAGTAAACCTGATCTGGGGTCTGACCGTCCAGTGCCGAGTGCGGCCGGGTACGGTTGTAGAAGGCGAGGTATCGGGTCAGATTTTCTCTCGCTTCCGATGTGCATTCATAGGCTTTCAGGTACACCTCTTCGTATTTCACGGTTCGCCAAAATCGTTCAATGAACACGTTATCGCGCCAACATCCCTTGCCGTCCATGCTGATGGCGATGCCGTGTGCCTTGAGGACGCTGATGAACTCGAGGCTCGTGAATTGACTTCCCTGGTCGGTATTCATGATCTCGGGGAGGCCGTATTTGGCGATGGCTTCCTGCAGGGCACTGACGCAGAACTCCGCATGCATCGTGTTCGAGAGCTTCCAGGCGAGAATCTTGCGACTGTACCAGTCCATCACCGCAACGAGATACAAGAACCCTCGGCGCATCGGCAAGTACGTGATGTCCATCGTCCACACCTGATTCGGTCGGTCAATGATCCTATTCCGCAGCAGATACGGATACACCGGGTGA
>VGUP01000071.1 GCA_016874175.1 Gammaproteobacteria bacterium
CTATCGAACTGCTCTTGGGAGGACGGCCAGGTCGTCGCGACATTCCGACAACCCTTTGATTTATTGGCAGAAGCAACCCGCATCGCAGCAAGCCAAAAGGCAAGCGCAACAGCATTTTCAGCCAAAACAGAGATTTGGCTCCCCGGGTTGGACTCGAACCAACGACCTGCGGATTAACAGTCCGACGCTCTACCGACTGAGCTACCGGGGAATGGTCGGTCAAAAGAGGCGCGCATTCTCTGGAAAGCGCCGCGGCGCGTCAAGTCGCGCCGAGAAATCGCCGCAGCCTGCCGATCGCGTCCTGCAGCAGATCGAGGCGGGTGGCAAACGACAGCCGCATGTGTCCGGGGGCGCCAAAGGCGCTGCCGGGTACGACCGCAATCCCGACCTCATCGAGCAAGGCATCGCAAAAGGCGGTATCGCTGCGCTCGCCGCGCGCCTGCATCGCGGTGCGGATATCGGCAAATGCATAGAACGCCCCGGCAGCGCGCAGACAACTGACACCTGGCAGGGCATCGAGTGCCGGCACGAGATAATCGTGACGTTGCCGATATTGCGCGCACATCTCGCGCACGATCGCCGGGTCGGCGCGTAGCGCGGCAATGGCGGCCTGCTGCGAGATGCTCGAAGGATTCGAGGTGCTCTGCCCCTGGATGGTGGCCATCGCAGCGATGATCTCGGCGGGGCCGCCGCAATAGCCGATGCGCCAGCCGGTCATCGCGTGGCTTTTCGAGACGCCGTTGATGGTGACCGTGCGCGCGTAAAGATCAGGCACCACTTCGGCGAGCGTGCTGAAGGGCTCGCTCGCCCACCAGATCGTCTCGTACATGTCATCGGTGCCGACGATGATCCGCGGATGAGCGCGCAGCACTTCACCCAACGCCTGCCATTCACGGCGGGTGTACGCGGCGCCCGTCGGGTTCGATGGTGAGTTGATCAGCAACAAGCGGCTGCGTGGCGTGATCGCTGCCGCGAGTTGCGCCGCGCTGATCTTGTAGCCCTGTTGCGGACCGGTCTCGAGAAAAACGGGCTCGGCGTCGGCCAGTCGAACCATGTCGGGGTAAGAAACCCAGTTCGGTGACGGGATCAGCGCCTCATCGCCCGGATCGAGTACTGCCAAACAAAGATTGAACAGCGTCTGCTTGGCACCGCAAGAAATCAGTATTTGCCGCCGTTCATAGCGCAGTTGATTATCGCGCAGAAATTTCTCGCGCACGGCGTCTTTGAGTGCTGCGGTACCGCCGACATCGGTGTAGCGGGTCTGGCCGGTGCGGATCGCTTCGATACCGGCGGCGGCGACCTCGAGAGGGGTGTCGAAATCCGGTTCGCCCGCGGTCAGGCTGATGATGTCGCGACCCTCGGCCTGCAGCGCCGCTGCGCGCGCGGTGGCGGCCATGGTCGGTGAGGGTTTGACGCGTTGTACGCGCCGCGAAACAGGCAAAGTCATATGCGGATATAGTAGACCCTGAATGAGCGAATTTCGGCTTCAATCGAGCTATCAACCGGCGGGCGATCAACCGACGGCGATCGCGGCCCTGACCGAAGGCTTGCGTAGCGGTCTTGCGCGCCAAACCTTGCTCGGTGTCACCGGCAGCGGCAAGACCTTCACCATTGCCAATGTGATTGCGGCGGTGCAGCGGCCGACGCTGGTGCTGGCGCACAACAAGACGCTCGCCGCGCAGCTCTACGGCGAGTTCCGCGAATTCTTTCCGGACAACGCCGTCGAGTACTTCGTGTCGTACTACGACTATTACCAGCCCGAGGCCTATGTGCCCTCGAGCGACACGTACATCGAAAAAGACGCCTCAATCAACGAACACATCGAGCAGATGCGGCTGTCTGCCACCAAGGCGCTGCTCGAGCAGCCCGACGCCATCATCGTCGCTACCGTCTCCTCGATCTATGGTCTCGGCGATCCGCAAGCCTATCTCGCCATGGTGTTGCATCTGGTGCGCGGCGAAATCCTCGATCAAAGAAAACTGCTGCGCCGTCTGGCCGACATGCAATACACGCGCAACGAAGTCGATTTTTCGCAGGGCACGTTTCGGGTGCGTGGTGATGTGGTCGACATCTTCCCGGCCGAATCCGAGCGCGGGGCGCTGCGCGTCGAGCTCTTTGACGAGACCATCGAGTCGCTGGCGGTGTTCGATCCGCTGACCGGTGAGATCAAGCGCAAAGTGCCACGCTACACTGTGTATCCCGGCACCCACTTTGTCACGCCCAAAGATCGTTTGATCGGTGCCATCGATCTGATTCGCGAGGAACAGCGGTTGCGGCTAGCCGAGCTGCGCGCCGCCGGCAAGCTGGTCGAAGCGCAACGTCTCGAGCAGCGCACGATGTTCGACATGGAGATGATGAAAGAGGTCGGCTATTGCGCGGGAATTGAAAACTACTCGCGCTATCTGTCGGGTCGCGAGCCGGGTGAGCCGCCACCTTGTCTGTACGATTACCTGCCGCCCAATGCCTTGTTGATCGTCGACGAAAGTCACCAGACGCTGCCGCAGCTCGGCGCCATGTACAAAGGCGATCGTTCGCGCAAAGAAACCTTGGTTGAATATGGCTTTCGCCTGCCCTCGGCGCTCGACAACCGGCCGCTGCGCTTCGAGGAATGGGAGCGGATGGCGCCGCAAATGATTTTTGTCTCGGCGACCCCAGGTGACTACGAAGCGCGGCATGCCTCGCAGGTGGTCGAGCAGGTTGTCAGACCGACGGGTCTCGTTGATCCGGAAGTGGAAGTGCGGCCGGTGCGTACACAGGTCGATGACGTGCTGTCGGAGATTCTGCGGTGCGTCGAGCGTGGCGAGCGCGTGCTGATTACCACGCTCACCAAGCGCATGTCGGAGGATCTCACCGAGTATCTCGATGAGCATGGGGTCAAAGTGCGTTACCTGCACTCGGACATCGAAACCGTCGAGCGCAGCGAAATCATTCGTGACTTGCGGCTCGGTGTCTTCGATGTGCTGGTCGGCATCAATCTGCTGCGCGAAGGTCTCGATATGCCCGAGGTGGCACTCGTTGCCATCCTCGATGCCGACAAGGAAGGTTTCCTGCGTTCCGAGAATTCATTGATCCAGACGATTGGTCGCGCAGCGCGTAACGTGAACGGTCGCGCCATTCTCTACGCCGATCGCATTACCGGTTCGATGCAGCGGGCGATGGACGAAACCGACCGCCGGCGGCGCAAGCAGGTGGCCTTCAACGCCGAACACGGCATCGTGCCCCGCGGGATCGTCAAGCAAGTGGTCGATGTCATGGAGGGCGCGCGCAGCGAAGGTTTTGCCGCTATCCCCAGCGGCCGCGGCGCCGGCAAGGCCTCGCGGGCGAGCGACAGTACGCTAGCCGGCGCGGGACGCGCGGTCGCGGCGGCGGAGAAAGATATCTTGGCGTTGCGCCCAGAACAGGCGCTGCGCCGCATGAAGCAACTCGAAACCGAAATGTTCCGCCACGCGCGCAACCTTGAATTCGAAGAAGCCGCGCGCCTGCGTGACGACATCGAAAAACTCAAGCGGGCGGGCCTTGGCTTGCCAGAGGTCAGGGCAGGATGAAACGCAGAACGGTACTCTGGATGGGCTTGGGGACGGTCGGTGCGCTCGCGGTGGGCGTGGCTGTGATGCCGATGCGCCAGCGGTTGACTGGCGGTGCCGATGCGCTCGATCGCGCTGCGGGCTTTGCGCCCAATGCCTGGGTCAGCATCAATCCGGACAACACGATCACGCTCTTCATGCCGCGCGCCGAGATGGGGCAGGGTACGCACACCGGACTCGCGATGCTGCTCGCCGAAGAGCTCGGTTGTGCGCTCAGCGCCATTCGAATCGAGCCCGCGCCGATCGCGCGCGTGTACAGCAACATCGCCGCGGTGGCAGGGTCGGCCGCGACCCAGCCTCTGCAGCCGACGGTCGTCGAGCGCGCGACGCAACATTTCATGGCGAAGTTCGCCCGCGAATTCGGCTTCATGTTGACGGGCGGGTCGAGCAGTATCGCCGACCTGTTTGTCGTGCTGCGCGAGGCGGGGGCGATGGCGCGCGAGACGCTGCGTGCAGCGGCCGCGCGGCATTGGAGTGCGCCCGTCAACGAATGTGTCGCCCGTGCGGCGCAGATCGTGCACACGAGCGGTAAGGTCATCGACTACGGTGACATTGTGGCGCTCGGTCCGGATTTGCTCGAGCCGGTGCACGAATACACCCTCAAAAAGCCTGCTGAGTGGACGCTCATCGGCACTCCGGCGAAGCGCCTCGAGTCGCGCGACAAAGTGACGGGGCGCGCGCTGTTCGCGGCCGACATCCATGAGCCCGGCATGCTCTACGCCGAGTTTTCGCTATCGCCTTTCTTTGATGGCGAGATCGAGGTGTACGATGAGGCCGCGGCACGTGCCGTCTCTGGCGTCGTCGAAGTTTTGCAGATTGCGGCGGGTGGCGGCGCGCCGGCTGCCGTGGCGGTGGTGGCCGAGCAGCGCTGGCGCGCGCAGCGCGCCGTGAGCGCTCTCAATGCGCAGTGGGTGGCGGGTGCTGCCGGCCCGTTCAATCAGCCGGAGCTCGACGCCAAGTTGCTCGCGGGCCTGCGCGATGACGCAGAAGTGGCGACCTACCAAGATGCCGGCGATGTTGACGCGGTCATCGAAAACTCCGGCACGGTCGTGCGGGCCGATTACGAAGTCCCGTTTCTCGCCCATGCGGCGATGGAGCCGCTGTGTTGCGCGGTGAAATTCGACCGAGATCGGGCGACCGTCTGGGCGGGGGTGCAGATTCCAGACGTGGCGCGCAAGGCCGCCGCGCTCGCCCTCGGTCTTGAGCCCGAGCAGGTCACGCTCAACCCCTTGCTCATGGGCGGCGCTTTTGGCCGCCGTCTCGATGCTGATTTCGTCAGCCTTGCGGCGGCGGTGGCCCGCGCCGTGCCCGGTCGCTTTGTGCAAGCGCTATGGCGGCGTGAGGATGACATGCGCCACGATTTTTACCGGCCCGCGGTACGTGCTCGCTATGCGGGCGTACTCGAACTCGGGCCGGGTCTGCTGGTTGCGCTCAAGGCCCACAGCGCGAGTCCTTCGGTGATTGCGCAAGCCGTGCCGCGGCAGCTCGGGCTGCCGGGCAATCCCAGCAAGGCCGATGTCGAGGGGACGGTCGATCAAGGCTACGAGATCCCCAATCATCGGGTGCAGCACACCCACGTCGAGTTGCCGGTACCACTCGGTTTTTGGCGCTCGGTCGGTCACTCGCAACACGCCTTCTTTCAAGAATCGTTCATAGACGAGAGCGCCGCGATCGCGCGTATCGATCCGCTCGAGTTTCGGCTGCGGCATTTGCAAAATCAGCGGCGGCATCGGGCGGTGCTCGAGCTCGTGGCGCGCCAGAGCAACTGGAAGGAAGCGCCGGTCAATGCCGGCGACGGCAAGCCGGTCGCGCGCGGCATTGCGCTGCACGAGTCGTTCGGCAGCATCGTCGCGGCCGTGGCCGAGGTTTCACAGGGCGAGGGCGGCGAGCCGCGGGTGCATCGGGTCGTCGTGGCCATCGACTGCGGGGTCGCCATCAACCCGAACCTCATCCGCCAACAGGTCGAAAGTTCGGTCATTTTTGGGCTGTCGGCGCTGCTCTACGGGCAGATCTCCATCAAAGATGGCCAAGTGATTCAGGGCAACTTCGACAGTTATCCCGTGTTGCGCCTCGGCCAGACCCCGGTGATCGACATCTCCATCGTGCCGAGTACATTGCCGCCGGGCGGCGTTGGTGAGCCTGCGCTGCCGCCCGTGGCCCCGGCGGTGGCCAGTGCGCTGGCGGCGCTTACCGGTCGGCGTCATCGCCGGTTGCCGCTGATCGGGGCCTAGGGTATCTTTCGCGGCCTTTCTGCAGGCGCGTAGCTCAGTGGTAGAGCATCACCTTGACATGGTGGTGGTCGGTGGTTCGATCCCACTCGCGCCTACCAACCCGGCGGGGGGCGTTTTCGCATCGCGAAAGCGCCCCTTTTGCCATGGGCAGAGCCTCCGCCTGTGGGCGAGCTCGGCCCGCGCGGACGGAGTGTGGCATCGATGCCGGTGATTACGCTGCCTGATGGCAGTCAGAGGACCTTCGACAAATCGGTCACCGTAGCCGAAGTCGCCGCCAATATCGGCAGCGGGCTCGCCAAGGCCGCGCTCGCCGGCAAAGTGGTGGGCAAGCTCGTCGACATCTCGTTTGCAATCGCCGCCGACACCCGCCTCGAAATCGTCACCGACAAACATCCCGATGCGCTCAAGGTCATTCGTCACTCGACCGCGCACTTGTTGGCGCAGGCCGTACAGGCGCTGTTTCCGGAGGCGCAGGTGACGATCGGGCCGGTGATCGAGGACGGTTTCTACTACGACTTCGCCTACAAGCGCCCGTTCACGCCCGAAGATTTGCTCGCCATCGAGGCAAAAATGCGCGAGCTCGCCGAGGCCAATCTCGCCGTCTCGCGCCGCGAAATGCCGCGCGATGATGCAGTGGCATTTTTCAAAGGTCTGGGTGAGCACTACAAGGCCGAGATCATCGCCAGCATTCCCTCGAACGAGGCGATCAGCCTCTATGGTCAGGGCGAATGGGTTGACCTGTGCCGCGGCCCGCACGTGCCCACGACCGGCAAGCTCAAAGTATTCAAGCTGATGAAGGTCGCCGGCGCTTATTGGCGCGGCGATTCGCGCAACGAGATGCTGCAACGCATCTACGGCACGGCATGGACCAGCGACAAGGACCTCAAAGATTATCTCACCCGCCTCGAAGAGGCCGAGAAGCGCGATCACCGCAAGATCGGTCGCGAGCTCGATCTCTTCCACATGCAAGAAGAAGCGCCGGGTGCCGTGTTTTGGCACCCGAAGGGCTGGAGCGTTTTCCAGACCCTGATCGGCTACATGCGCGAGAAGCAAAAGGCCGCGGGCTTTCAGGAGGTCAATGGTCCCGAGCTCATGGATCGCAGCCTCTGGGAGGCCTCCGGCCACTGGGAAAAATTCGGCGAGAACATGTTCACGACGCAGACGCCGGACGAGCGCGTCTATGCGATCAAGCCGATGAACTGCCCGGGCCATGTGCAGATCTTCAAGCAGGGCTTGCGCAGCCATCGCGATCTGCCGATCCGCTATGCCGAGTTCGGCAAAGTGCATCGCTACGAGCCCTCCGGTGCGCTGCATGGGCTAATGCGGGTACGGGCGTTCACGCAAGACGATGCGCACATCTTCGTCAATGCCGAGCAGATCACCGCCGAGTCGGTGGCCGTGACCCGCCTCATCCTCGACATTTACCGCGACTTCGGTTTCGATGATGTGCGCATCAAATTTTCTGACCGACCGCCGAAGCGCGTGGGCGCGGATGACATTTGGGACAAGGCTGAGGCGGCACTCCAGGAAGCCGCGCGGGTCGCCGGTATCGAGTACACGCTGAACCCCGGCGAGGGCGCCTTCTATGGCCCGAAGCTCGAGTTCGTGTTGCGTGATGCGATTGGTCGCGATTGGCAGTGCGGCACTTTGCAGGTCGACCTCAACCTGCCGGGACGTCTCGGCGCCCATTTCATCGACGAACATAGCCAGAAGCAGACGCCCGTGATGCTGCACCGCGCGATCTTCGGCTCGCTCGAGCGCTTCCTCGGGATTTTGATCGAGCACCATGCCGGTCGCCTGCCGAGCTGGCTCGCGCCGACCCAGGTGGTGTTGATGGGGATCACGGAGCGCCAGGATTCCTACCTGCACGAGGTAGCCGATTTCCTTAAAAATCAGGGGCTTCGGGTCGAAACCGACTTGCGTAACGAAAAGATCGGCTTTAAGATTCGCGAACACACGCTGCAACGCGTGCCATACCTATTGGTGGCAGGCGACAAGGAAGTGGCAGCGCAGCTTCTGTCCGTGCGTACCCGCAGCGGCAAGGATCTGGGTCAGATGTCCCCGCAGACTTTCGTCGAGCGGTTGCACGTCGAACTAGATAGCCGCGGGCGCCGATTGTTGGAGGATTGACGTATCTCGACAGCAACAAAGCGCATTCGGCGCAACGAGGAAATCACGGCGCCGCAGGTGCGGGTGATCGCAGCAGACGGCGCGCAGGCCGGAATCATGACCCGATTCGAAGCCCTGCAATTGGCGCAAAGCAGCGATCTCGATCTGGTGGAAGTGTCGCCGATGGCGGAACCCCCGGTGGTCCGCATCATGGATTTCGGCAAGTTTCTGTTCGAACAGAAGAAGAAAACCCACTCGGCGCAGAAGAAGCAGAAGCAGCAGCAAGTCAAAGAAGTTAAGTTTCGTCCCGGTACGGAAGAGGCCGATTACCAAGTCAAATTGCGTAATCTGACCCGCTTCCTGATCGAGGGTGACAAGGCCAAGGTAACCCTGAGGTTCCGTGGCCGAGAAATGACGCATCAGGAGATCGGCCGCCGGCTCCTCGATCGGTTGGTTCAAGACCTCGCCGTCCAGGCGAACGTTGAACAGAACCCACTGATGGAAGGTCGGCAGATGGTCATGGTGTTTGCGCCGAAAAAGAAGTGATGCGCTGAGCGCGCAACCTCCCCATGGTGGGGCGGTGCCGCCGGTTCATCCGCACGCAAGCGGGCCCTCGCGGGTCTTGTGAGCGCAGGCAAAAAGGAGTGATTGCAATGCCCAAGTTGAAGACCAACCGGGCGGCAGCGAAGCGTTTTCGCAAAACGGCAAAGGGCTACAAGTCCTATTCCGCCGGCCGCCGCCATAACCTCGGCCATAAGCCGCGCAAGACCAAGCGCCAACTGCGCTCGGGCGGCTCGAGCCTCGTGCATGAGAGCGATGTCGGTCGTCTCGACCAGTTGCTGCCGCACGCCTAAGTCATCCACCGAGGTATATAAACATGGCAAGAGTCAAACGTGGCGTGACTGCGGGTCGTCGCCACAAGAAAGTTTTGGGCAAGGCGAAGGGCTATTACAACGCTCGTCGCAAGGTCTATCGCGCCGCCAAACAGGCGGTCATCAAGGCCGGTCAGTACGCCTACAAGGGTCGCCGTCTCAAGAAGCGCGATTACCGCGCGCTCTGGATTCAGCGCATCAACGCGGCAGCGCGGCAGTTTGGTCTGTCGTATAGCCGCATGATGAATGGCCTGAAGATCGCCAACATCGAAATCGACCGCAAGATGCTCGCTGACATCGCCGCGCACGACGCAGCGGCGTTTGCGGCGATCGCCACGAAGGTCAAAGCAGCGCTCGGCATCGCCTGAGGATCGGTCGTGGGCGATCTCGCGACCTTGGTCCGCCAAACTCTCGATGAGGTGGCGGCGAGCACGACGCTCGCCGCCCTCGACGAGGTGCGCGTGCGTTGGCTCGGCAAGAAGGGCCTATTCACCGAGCAACTGAAAGCGCTCGGGGCCTTGCCGGCTGCTGAACGACCGGCGGCCGGGGCGCGCATCAACGAAGCGAAGCAAGCGCTGCAAAGCGCGATCGATGCGGCCACCGAAAAACTCGCCGCGGCCGCCATCGAGGCGGAGCTTGCGGCGGGGCGGATCGATGTCAGTCTGCCGGGTCGCGGCGAGGCGCGGGGTGCAGTACATCCGGTCACGCGGGCGCGGCTGCGCATCGAGAGCATCTTTCGAAACTCCGGCTTCGAGGTGGCCTCGGGTCCGGAGATCGAAGACGACTTCCACAATTTCGAAGCGCTCAATATTCCCGCTGATCATCCAGCGCGGGCGATGCACGATACGTTCTATTTTCCGGACGGTCGACTGCTGCGTACGCACACTTCGCCGGTGCAGATCCGTGAGCTGCGCAAGGGCCGGCTGCCACTCGCCATGATCATGCCGGGGCGTGTTTATCGTTGTGATTACGACATGACGCACTCGCCGATGTTTCATCAGGCCGAGGGCTTGGTGGTCGACGAGAACGTGAGCTTTGCGCACCTGAAGGCCACGCTGCAGGGCTTTCTGCAGGCGTTCTTCGAGAAAGAGCTGCGCATGCGCCTGCGGCCCTCGTATTTTCCGTTCACCGAGCCGTCGGCTGAGGTCGACATGTCTTGCGTGTTCTGTGACGGCGCGGGTTGTCGTGTGTGCAAGCACACCGGTTGGCTCGAAATTGCCGGCTGCGGCATGGTGCACCCCAATGTTTTCAAGGCCGCCGGAGTCGACGGCGAGCGCTGGACGGGCTACGCCTTCGGCATGGGTATCGAGCGTTTGGCCATGCTGCGCTACGGCGTCAATGATCTGCGTCTGTTCTTTGACAGTGACCTCCGATTTCTGTCGCAGTTCGGTGCAGCATGAAGATTTCTTTGGAGTGGCTCGGCGAGTGGGTGCAGAGCGGTCTTGACGCGCGCGAGCTCGGCCAGCGTCTGACGATGGCGGGTTTCGAGCTCGAGTCGATCACGCCTGCCGCGCCACCCTTCGTGGGCGTCATCGTTGCCGAAATTCTCGAAGCGACCCGTCATCCGCAAGCGGACAAGCTGCAGGTCTGCAAAGTGGCGCTCGGTAGCGATGCGGCCGCGCGCGCCGCGCCGTTGCAGATCGTTTGCGGCGCCGCCAACGCTCGCGCGGGCTTGCGTACGGCGCTGGCGCAGGTGGGGGCGGTGTTGCCCGGCGGTCTCAACATCAAGGCCGCCAAGCTGCGCGGCGTCGAGTCAGCGGGTATGCTGTGCTCGGCCAAAGAATTAGGTCTCGCGGAAACCGCGGACGGCATAGTCGAATTTCCGGCCGATGCACCGGTGGGTCTTGCGGTGCGTGACTATCTCAAGCTCGATGACGAAGTGCTCGAGTTGGCGATCACCCCCAATAGGGGCGATGCGATGTCGGTTCGCGGTATCGCGCGTGAAGTGGTGGCGCTGACCGGTGCAGCATTCAATCCCGTCGATTGCGCAGCCGTTGCCGATACGCTTGGCGATGCCGCCCTGGCGGCGCGCGCTCGCGCCGAGCTCGCGGCGCCCGCGGCCTGTCCGCGTTTTCACGGTCGCGTGATCGTCGATGTCGATAACACGCGAGCCTCGCCGGTCTGGTTGCGCGAGCGGCTACGCCGCGCGGGTCTGCGCAGCATCAGCCCGGTGGTCGATATCACCAACTATATCGTGCTCGAACTCGGGCAGCCGATGCACGCCTATGACCTCGGCAAAATCGAAGGCCAGGTGCGCGTGCGTCTCGCGCAGACCGGCGAACGCTGTGACCTGCTCGATGGGCGCAGTGTCGAGCTTACGCCCGATGTGCTGGTGATCGCCGATGCGCGCGGTCCTGTTGCAATGGCGGGCGTGATGGGCGGCGAGCGCACTGCGGTATCCGCCGCGACGCGTCGCGTACTTTTCGAGGTGGCCTGGTTTGCGCCTGCGGCGATCGCGGGCCGCGGTCGTCGCTATGGCCTCACAACCGATGCCAGTCAGCGGTTCGAGCGCGGCGTCGATCCGCAAGTCGGGGCGCAGGCTATCGAGCGCGCGAGCGCGCTGCTGTTGCAGATTGCCGGCGGCAAGGCAGGTGCTACGGTGACGACGGAAGCTCCGACGTCGCTGCCTGCGCGCGCGAAGGTCACGCTGCGCGTGGCGCAGGTCGAGCGGCTGTTGGGCGTCAATCTCTCGGTCACCGAGATCATAGGGTTGCTCACTCGGCTCGGCATGAGTGTCACCGACACTGGCGCGAGCGCGGCGACCCTCGAGGTGCTGCCGCCCGCGCATCGATTCGATATCGCCATCGAGCGCGACCTTATCGAGGAAGTCGCCAGACTCATCGGTTACGAGCGTATCCCGACCGCGTTGACACGCGCCGTTCAAAGAATTATACCGCAGCCCTCGGCC
>VGUP01000072.1 GCA_016874175.1 Gammaproteobacteria bacterium
GCCTTCTTTGCGGGTGCGCGCCGGCACTTTCTTCGGACCGAACTCGGTCCACAGCCACCATAGCGCACGATTCGCGCACTGCCACTGATCTTCGTCGATGGTGCGCGGCAAAAAGCGCTTGATGCTGGTGCCTTCGGGCGTCACGCCACCGCCGATCATCTCGGCGATCGAGCCCGTGACCACGACCGCAGGCAGATGCGGATCGAGCACTTTGTGGGCGCGCTTCATCGCCCCTTCGGTGCCGTGCTGACCCAACTCTTCTTCAGCAAGTCCGGTGACCACCACCGGCAACTCGTGCGGTGGCAGGGCATCGGTGTAATGCAGCACCGAAGTCACCGGCAGATTTTCGCAGCCGACCGGACCGTCGATGATGACCTGCAGGCCTTTGATGGCGGTGAATACGTACACCGAACCCCAGTAGCCGCCGGCGCGATCGTGGTCGAGCACGAGCATCAGACCATCTCCTCGGCCTTGCGGGCCTTGGCCTGTTTCTCGAGCTTGCGACGCCAGACGTCACGAAACTCGGGGTGCGCCCGAGGCGTCTCGGTCCACATACCCGCGGCGTCTCCCGAGCCGGTCTTTCCAAAGAAATTCTTCATTTCATCAAAGCGCGACTTGCCGGCAATCGCGGTGTTGATGAGTTGCGCAAGGGCGCCCGCGCCGGCAGGTCCCATCAAAGGTCGCGAGGAAATGAGATTGGTGAAATACAGCGCCGGCGTTGAAGCTTCCTTGGCCTTTTGCACCACCGGCGTAGTGCCGATCGCAAGATCGGGCTTGAACTCGGCGAAGGCGGCGAGATCCTGTTCGAGCGAGGCCCGAAACTGCACATGCACGCCGCGCGCCTCGAGCCACTCGCGATCCGCATCGGAAAAACGCGTGCGCGGACAGGCCGTACCGACGTAGCGCAGATCCGCGCCACTCTCGATGAGCAGTCGACCGACCAAGAGTTCCGAGCCCTCATAGCCCGAGAGCGTGATACGACCTTTGATGGGCGCTGCCGAGAGCGCTCCGCGAATCGCCGGCAACACGCGATTCTTGGCCGCCTCGATCCGCCCGCGCGGCACGTTGCAGGCCTCGCCAATGCTCTCGAGCCAAGCCGCCGTGCCGTCGTGGCCGACCGGCGCCGAACCGACGATGCGGCGACCAGCCGCTTCGAATTCGCGATAGACGCTGGTGTAGAACGGATGGATGGCCGCGACCGCCGCGCAATCGAGCGCCGCGTAGAGTTCGCGCCACTCGCGCGTCGGCACCAACTGCCCCGCCGCGAGACCCATCGGCTCGAGCATCATGCCGATGCCCACAGGATCCGCCGGGAACACTTCGCCGACGAGGCTGATGGTCGGCTTGCCGGAGCGCGCCGTACGCGGTGCCTGCACCGGCCCCGCTTCCGCCTCGGTGCGTGCGTAGCGCAGCATGGCGCCCGCGAGTACGTCTTTGGCTTCGGCATGCGTCGGAATGCCGAAGCCCGGCACGTCGATGCCGATGATGCGCACACCGTTTATTTCTTTGGGCAGCAACTGCAAAGGCACGCCCGAGGCTGTCGGCACACAAAGATTGGTGATGACGATGGCGTCGTAGTTCGCCGGATCCGCGATGCTGTACACGGCGTCGCGGATATCTTCGAAGAGCTTGCCGGTGACCAGCGTCTCGGAATTGAAGGGCACATAGCCCACCGTTCGCCGTGCGCCGTAAAAATGCGACGTAAAAGTGAGTCCGTAGACGCAACACGCCGAGCCCGAGAGGATCGTCGCCGTACGGCGCATGCGCAAGCCGACACGCAGGCTGCCAAAAGCCGGACACATGCTCTGCGGCTGATCGTGCGGACCTGCCGGATAGTCGCGCGCATAGCGCTCGAGTGTCTCGCTCTTGCCGGCGGCTTTTGCTGCCGCACGCATGGTGTCCTGACCCCCATGACAGGCCGCGCCCGTAGCGGGCGGCGAGTCGTAAACGACTTCCGCGCTGGCTTCGTGTTCGGTGGTGAGGGCGTTCATGTCATCAAACCGCGTCGTAAATGACCTCAAGCGAAGGCTTGTGCAGCTGCGAAGTGCCACACATGTCCTCGAAAGTCGCCGGTTGCAGTTTGTAGTCGCGACCGACGGCCTCGCCCTTGAAGAGTCCGAGCAGCTGATCCTGCGTCAGCGGCTTCGGGCGCTGCGGCGGCGCCTCGGCAACATTGCGACCAAGTTCATCGAACAGGCTCGCCCACTCGGAGCCGGGCCGACCAATGATTTCGTAGTTGGCGCTTTTGCGCCGGATGTCTTCATGGGCTGGAATCGCCGCGAGCACCGGAATTCCTGCGGCATTTGCAAAGGCTTGCGCTTCACCCGTACCGTCATCTTTGTTGATGACGAGCCCGGCAATACCGACGTTGCCACCGAGCTTGCGAAAGTATTCGACTGCCGAGCAAACGTTGTTGGCGACGTACAGGGACTGCAAATCGTTGCTGCCGACGACGATCACTTTTTGACACATGTCGCGGGCAATCGGCAGACCGAAGCCGCCACAGACCACATCGCCCAGGAAATCGAGCAACACGTAATCGAAACCCCAGTCGTGGAAACCGAGTTTCTCGAGGGTCTCGAACCCGTGGATGATGCCGCGGCCGCCGCAACCGCGACCGACCTCAGGCCCGCCGAGTTCCATCGCGAATACGCCGTCGCGCTTGAAGCACACATCACCGATCTCGACTGGTTCACCGGCGAGCTTTTTGCGCGATGACGTCTCGATGATGGTCGGACAGGCACGGCCGCCGAAGAGCAGCGAAGTGGTGTCGCTCTTCGGATCGCAACCGATCAGCAGCACCTTCTTGCCTTGCTGCGCCATCATGTAGCTCAGATTGGCGAGCGTGAAACTTTTGCCGATACCGCCCTTGCCGTAGATCGCGATGATCTGCGTTTGCTTGGTGACCGGCGAGGCCTGAGGCACCACCGGCTCCAGCGCCGCTTCGGCGCGCAAGCTGCGCTTCAGTTTTTCCACGGGGATCGAAGCGGTATCGCCTGGGGGGGTCATGCAGCGTGCCTCCAATCGAGAATCATCTTGAGGCACTCGGCATCACCGAAAGCCTGACGGTAGGCCTGATCGGCCGCGGTGGCTTCCTGCCGGTGAGTGATCAGACCATCGAGCGACAGGCGCTTTTTGGTCAACAAATCGAGGACTGCCGCGAGATCACTGTCCTTCCACTCGGCAGCCACGCGGATACGCGCTTCGCGCATGAACGAGAGCGTGAAATTGAAACTCATTTGCTCGGTGTAAAAGCCGGCGAGAACGATTTCGCCACCCGGCGCGAGGCGACCGATCAAAGAATCGAGAATCTTGGCATCGCCACTGACGTCGTACGCCGCGCCATAGTCACGACGCGTGTCGTCATCAGGAACGCAGACCCGATAGTCGCTGGCACCGTCGCTGCGCACTGCGTTGTGCTCCCAGACAGTGGGCGGCGGCGCGCCGAGCGCGATTGAAATCCGCGCGAGCAGCCGCCCAAGAACGCCGTGCCCGACGATGAGTTCGGGGGCGCGTGCATGGGGCGCTGCGAGTGCGTGATGGGCAGTGGCTGCAAGCGCCAGCAGCACGGCGCGCTCGCCCAAAGATTCGGCAACCGGGGTCACGCGAGCGGCAGGGACCACGAGCTGCGCTGCCGCACCACCAAAGAGACCGCGGACCTCGCCAAAACAGCGCGCGCCGGGTACGAACACCCGCTCGCCCACTCGGCGCTGCTGAACATTGCGGCCGACGGCGATGACACGGCCGACGGATTCGTAACCGGGCACGAGCGGATAGCCCATCCCGGGAAAGGGCGGCATTTTCCCGGACCAAAGCAGGCGCTCGGTGCCGGTGCTGATCCCGCTCCACTCGGTGGCGACGACGAGGTCGTCGTCCGCAGGGGACTGCAGGGCGAGTCGGTCAAGCGCCAAGCGCTCCGGCCCTTCAATCACCACGGCGAGAGTGTTCAACCCCTGATTCATGCAGGCTCCCCGGCATGACTTCCCCCGTGTCAGTCTACGCTTACGCTTTTACGTGTCAACTTAAAACGACACTTTTTCGCTGGGATCGCAGCCGCCCTAACCGGCCCGCTCGGCCACCAAGACGCTCGTCTGCAAGGGGATCCGCGTTGGGCAGCGCCGAACGCGGCAAAACCCCGCGTTTTCGAGCATTCGGGTGAGTTCTTCGGGGCTGCGCGGCCGACCGCTGCCCATCGCCCAGAGGTAGAGGCCGAAATAGGCATTCCCCATGCGTTCGGCCCCGCGGGTTCCGGCCATCGGCTCGGCGACCAAGATGCGGCCCCCGGGGGGTAAAACGGCCGCAGTCGCCCGTAACAACCGCTCGACGAGCGGGTCGTCATGATCGTGCAGCACGCGCACGAAACTGACGAGATCAGCGCCGGGTGGCAGCGGATCGCGCGAGAAATCCCCACCAAAGATTTGCACGCGCTCGGCGAGAGCCGCCGCCGCGAAGCGCTCGCGGGCGAGCGCTGCGACGCCCGGCAGATCGAACAGCATTAAGTGCGTATTGGCCGATCGACGCGCCAGCGCCCGCAAGAAGCTGCCATCACCGCCACCGACATCGAGGATCGCGCGATGACCCGTGACCTCGTAGGCGTCGAGGATTTCTTCGGCGACCAGACTTTGCGAGGCGGCCATCAGCCGCGTGTAGTCGTAGGTCTTTTCGGCTGCGACCTCACCCGGCACCGCGGCGCTCGCGTAGGGCCAATAATTGGCGAGTGCCGTCGCGCCCCGTGGCGCGCGCAGCATCGCCAGCGGATCGGCGAGATCAGCATAAAGCACCGCGTGATGCTCGATCATGGCGAGCACGCCCGGGTTGCCGAGCAAAGCCGCGCCGCGTCGACCGAGCGCCCAGCCGGCACGGTCTTCGTCGAGGTTGGCGGCTTCGAGTAGCTCGAGCGCCGCCGCAGCCCGCAGCAGCGTTTGTGCGGCCGCGACGCTCAGCCCCATGGCTTCGATCAAGAGCGATGCAGGCACACGGCCGGCGCGCACACGCTCGAGCAAACCCAAGCGCACACAGCTCAAAGTAATCTGCGAGTAGGTGAAGCCGGCAACAATGTCGAAGAGTTCGCGCGCCTCACGCCGCGCTCGCGGTCGCAACAACCAAAAAGCCGCAGCGGCGCGCTGAAAACGCGGACTCATCAACAGGCGATTACGCCACTCGCGCCAGGTATCGCGCCACACGGCGGAAGATTCGCTCAGGCAGCGCGCTGCAGCAGCGAGGCGGGCAACAAGCGTTGCGCCTCGAGGTCAACGAGTTCACGCAAGAACTCCGCGCCCGGGCACTCGGGAATCGAGGCGGCAGCTTCGGTGATCAGACGCTCGAAGCGCTCCACTGCACCCTGCACGCCAAGTTCTGCGAGGGCGGTAGGCCGGCCGAGATCGGCATCGCGGCCGGCGGGCTTGCCCAATTCTTCTTCGGTACCCAAAGCATCGCGAACATCGTCAGCGATTTGATACGCCTCACCCAAGCGCTCGCCCAAGATGCGCCACGGCGTCGGGTCAGCGCCCGCCGACAGCGCGCCACCCACGGTCGCCGCAATGAACAGCGCACCAGTTTTTTGCCGGCGATATTCTTCGAGTGGCGTCGACTCCTCGCATTCCCAAGCTTGGCCAGCCACCAGGCCTCCGGGCGCGCCCACCGCGCGGGCCAGCGCCAGCACTAGCGGCGGCAGAAGATCTGGTGCGTTGGCAAAGGCGCGCGCCACGTTCTGGAACGCGAGCACAATCAGCGCATCGCCAACCAAGAGCGCGATTCGCTCATCGAAGGCACGATGCACGGACGGTCGATTGCGACGCACTTCGGCATCATCGAAACACGGCAGATCGTCGTGCACCAACGACGCGCAGTGCAGCAACTCGATCGAGGCCGCGGTCGCAACCGCGAGCGGCGACTGCGGCTCGCCACAACCGGTAGCGATCGCCAGACACAAGCGGGGGCGTACGCGTGCACCGCCTGGAAACACGGCATAGCGAATCGCCGCGGCGAGGCGCGGCGGACAACCGAGGGCATCGCAAGAAGCGACGGCGGTTTCGAGTGCAGCTTCGATTCCCGATGCAGTTTTCATGGTGCGCCTCCGCGGCTACGGGACCGGCACCGACGTGACTGGAAAACGTCAACTTCGGTTGTCAGACTAGACTGTAATGCAATATAGACATGCCTCCGTGGTGAGTCAAACCGGCCCGGATTTCTCGGCCGCAGTGCCGCGCGATGGCTACGCCTGGTGGTACGTCGATGCGCTCAGCGACTGCGGTCGCCACGGACTGACCATGATCGCCATGCTCGGCTGCGTGTTCTCGCCCTGGTATGCGGCTGCACGACGCCGCGGTGCGGGTGACCCGCTGGCCCACCCCGCCCTCAACCTGGCGCTCTACGGCGACGGGGGTCGGCGCTGGGCGCTGACCGAACGCGGCGCCGGGGATGTCGAGCGCAGCAACACCGACCTCGCCATCGGCCCCAGCACTTTGCACTGGGACGGCACCCGTCTCACCATCGAGGTCAATGAAATCACCGCCCCGTGGCCGAGCCGGCTACGCGGCCGAGTGACCGTGCATCCCTCGATGCTGCTCTCACAGGGCTATGCGATCGATGCAAGCGATCGTCATCTTTGGACACCAATCTCGCCGTACTGTCGCGTCGAGGTCGAGTTCATGCAGCCTGCGCTGCGCTGGCAAGGCACGGCCTATCTCGATGCCAACGAGGGCTCGGCACCACTCGAAGCGGATTTCGATTCCTGGAACTGGTCGCGGGCCTCGGCGGCCGATTGCAGCCGGATTTTTTACGACACACGCTGGCACCCGGATGTCGCCACGGCATCTTCCCTCGGACGTTCGATTTCTTTGGCGATCGATGCTCAGGGAGACGTCGAAGAATTGCCACCACCCCCACGCCAGCGCTTGGCCGCAACGCGTTGGGGCATTGCCCGCGAAACCCGTTGTGATCCAGGCGCCCGGGCCGCAGTACTCGAGACTCTGGAAAGCGGCCCATTCTATGCGCGCTCGTTGGTGCGCACACGGGCCGAAGGTCGCGACTGGACGGCGTTTCACGAGAGCGTTTCGCTGCGCCGCTTTGCGGCGCGCTGGGTGCAGGCGCTGTTACCGGTACGTTTGCCGCGTCGCCCCTTGCGTTGAAGCCGGCGCGCGCAGCCCTACTCGCTCAGGCGCGCTCCAAGCGCTCGAAGACGCCGAGCACACGCGAGAGCTCACGGGTGAACAAGGTCTCGCCTGCGAGTGGATCGCCACTGACTCCGCGCGCGCGGTCGTGCCGGCTGATGGCATCGAGCAGATACTGCGCTTCTGGCAACACGGGATGAGCAGCACTGCCGGTGCGTCGCGTGGCCGCGATCAACGCCTCGGCCAATAAAAACAACTTGCGCCGGCCCGATACCACCGCGCGACTCGACACCGAATCGCCGCCCCGACGACTGACTTCATCGCCGATCGCGGCGTACATCAGCCGCGCCGCGTGAATGGCGGGTCGGCATTCGACCGGCAGTTCGTCGACACCCGCCGCCGCGCGCTGATACAGCATGCGCGCCTCAGCCAACAGACGATCGATCACCGCGCCGAGCCGCGGTTCGAAGTGCGGTTCGCGTAACCACGCATCAGGGTCGAAGCCGGCTTCGCGCAGCCAATCGCGCGGCAGATACAGCCGACCCATGCGCGCGTCCTCACCGACATCACGCGCAATGTTCGACAGCTGCATGGCCACACCGAGATCCGCCGCGCGCGCCAGCGCATCGGTCGAACGCACACCCATGAGTAGCGACATCATCACGCCCACGGTTCCCGCAACCCGCACCCCGTAGGCGCGGACGCTCGAGAGATCGTGATAGTCGCGGGCCGTGGCATCCCAGGCAAAGCCCTCGAGCAAAGCCGCCGGCAAGGTTTGTGGAATCTCGAACTGCGCGACCACCGCCGCGAGCGCACGATCGGCCGGGTTGTCGAGCGGATCGCCGCGATAGGCACGATCGAGTCGACGCTGCAATTCTTCGAGCGCACGCTGCGGCTCACTCGAGCGATCGATGGCGTCATCGGCTTCGCGACAGAAGGCATACAAAGCGAGTGCCGAGCCGCGGATCCGTCGCGGCAACAGCAGCGAGGCCGCATGGAAAGTTTTTGAACCCACGCGGATCGAGGCACGACAAGCGGCCAAGTCGGCAGGCGCCGCGACCAAGTCACGGCCGGTCACACGCACCTGCGCAATTTCCGATGCATCTGCCGTCGGCGGGCTTGTCACGCTGTCGCTAATGGCCATTGTCGAGAGACCCTGTGCTCTTTTTACTCTACGACTTCGGCGCGCGCGCCTGCAACTCGGCAGTGCTCATCCGCGCTCCAAGCAAAGTCCAGCATGGCCACTTCGCCAAACGTCATGCGCTTGCGTGCGGCGAGCGCAATGATGTTCCACGCGGTATAGGGCATGCCGATGAAAGGCCAAGGATCCTTGGTCTCCCAAGTGACTTCGCGAGCCTGCAAAAGACACTGCAAATTGCGGCGAAATTGCCGGGTAAACATGGACTTTTGAGTTTCGGTCAAACAGGGATAAAACTGCTGCGCAAAACGCGCCGTGCGCAACGCGGGCGGCGGCGCGGTCTGCGGCTCAAGCAGCGCTGCGGCCAAGCTCCAAGGTTCGACGAAATGGATACCACTCGTCGCGCGTGGATTGCACTCGATGCCGTGCACCTGCCCTTCGGCATCGATCATGAGATCAAAGGATACAAAGCCATCGAATTGCGTATGTGCCACAAAACGCCGGATCCATTGATCGACGGCCGGCGGTACATCAATCCTCTCAAAACATACCGCGACCGTCCCCTGCATCACGGCACCGCGATACAACACGGTGAGCCTGACCTCGCCCGCCCGCGCAATGCTGAAACTGCTGACGAGCTCGCCCCGCAGCAAGCGCTGCACGATGGAGCGTTCGGTCACGGCCGGCAGCGGGTCGCCCGCATTGAAAAACCGTACGCCGCGCCCGGAGCAGGACGAAGTAGGCTTCAATACATAGTCGAACTTCGCCGCGAGCTCGCGAGCGCCCGCGTGTTCGCTGGGGTAACTCTGCGGCGCGCTCACCCCCGCTGCAGCACAGGTCTCGATGAACCGCCCTTTGTCGTGCACCGCGAGGATCTCGGCCTGCGACATCGACAGCAGTCGACATGACGCGGGCAGCGCTCCGTGCAGCGCCGACACGTGCACGATTTCCTCGGAAATCGGCACCAGCAAATCGACTTGGTGTGCAGCCACGAGTGCCTGCAGATCATCGAGATATCTTTGACGATCCACCGCAGGCGCAGTGACCACGAAGCTCTGCGCGACTGCCTTGGAAACTCCGCTCAGATGCCGCTCGAAGGGTTCGGCCACCAGTACGCGTACTCCGACGCCATGCAGCGCGCGCGCCACTTCCAAGGCTTTCGGCAGACGACCGAGCGTCAACAGTGCGGTGGTCACGCCAATCTCATGCCAACACCCCCACGGCGTGGAGACGCTCCGGTCGACGCCGCACGCTCGCCATCAACTGCTGCTGCGGGCGAATCGTGAGGCGGGCCACCGGTCGCACCTTGCGGGCATCTTTGACGACGAGATCGTAACGCCGGATGAGACGCGCCAGAATCAACGTTGCCTCGAGAGTCGCAAACCCGGCACCGACACAGGTCCGCGGTCCGAGCCCGAACGGCAGATAAGTACCGGCGACGAGTTCGTGCTCACGCTCAGCCGAAAAACGATCCGGGTCGAACGCGTGCGGGTTGCGCCAGTAGTCGCGATGCCGATGAATGGTCCAGGGCGCGATCATGATCATCGCGCCTTTTTTGACGCTGTATTTGCCGATCTTCGCGGCCTCGGTGGCGACGCGCGGAATAAACGGGATCGGCGGGTAGAGTCGCATGCTCTCACGGAATACATTGCGTACCAGCGTCATGCGGCGTACCTGCTCGAGCTCCAAGGAGCCATCACCGGCAATCGAATGGACCTCGGCGCGCACGCGCTCAACCAGCTTCGGCTGCATTGACAGGATGAAAAACGCCCAAGTGAGCGCGCTCGCCGTCGTTTCATGTCCGGCGAGAAACATCACGCCAAGCTGATCAAGCAGTTCCTTGCGACTGAAACCGGCACCCGACTCCAGATCGCGCGCTGCGATAATTTCGGCGGCGATATCGTCCCAAGCCGAGGATCCCGCCGGCAGATGGGTATCGATCAGATCACCGAGGTGATGGCGAATGCGCTCGCAAGCCGCGAGCACGTCCACATGCTGCGGAATCTGCGTGTAGGGCGGATCGAAGATCAGACGGCGCAACTCAACCTGCGCACAGGTGCGTTCGAATACCGTGAAGGCCTCGAACACATCGACCGCAGTCTGCGACTTGAGCGAGGTCGAAAATACCGTCCGACAGATGATGTCTGCTGTCAGATGGCTCATCGCCAGATCGAGTGAAAAGTGACCGCCACTCGCTGCGAGCTCATCGAGTCGTGTTTCGTAATCGTCGACGGCTGCCGTCATCGAGACGAAAGCCTTGTGGAGGCGCATATGCGAGAACGAGGGCTCGATCATGCGTCGCTGGCGTCGCCACACCGTACCACTCGAAACGAAGATCGAGTTGCCCACCAAGGGCTCGAGTGCACCCACCATGAGATCGCTCTTCGGAAACACATCGAGTGGGTCGGTCAGCACATCGCGCAACAAATGCGGCGCATTGACGATCAGGATCGAGCGACGCGAGTAACCGAGCCAGCCGGCATCGACCCGATACGCCTTGCGCGGCAACAGACTCAGCAGATCGCCATCGCCCTGCGCAGCAACACGCAGCAGCGAGGCAATCGCCGCGAGCGACGTCGGTCTCGGCGGTTCGTACATACCAACACCCTAGCGCCACTCGCCTCGCTTTGCCAATCGCGCGATGCTTTGACAACTGCGAGTCGGCGAGCGCAGCATCTTTGCCATGCTTGCGCAAAACGTACAAACGGTCGTGCTGGCCTTCGACGCCCTCGTGATCCTGCATATCCTTGCCGGCAACTTGGGCCTCGTGTCGTTCTGGGTACCCGTGCTCGCTCGCAAGGGCAGCATGCCGCATCGGCAATGGGGTCGAGTGTTCACCACCGCCATGCTGGTCACGGGTTTCGCGGCCATTGGCATCAGTACTTGCACGCTTATCGACCCGCTCGCGACGCATCCGCATTTGCCCGATGCGGCCTGGGTCAAGGGAATCTTTGGCTGGATGATGCAAGGTCTCTCAGTGCTGACCCTGAACCTCGCCTGGTATGGTCACAGCTGCCTCGTCAATCGTCACAAGCATCGCCGCAACCTCGGGTGGCGAAATGTCGCCCTGCAAATCCTGCTCTTGGCCACCTCGATCAACTGCGCTTGGCAGTCGCTGCGGATCGGTCAACCGGTGATGCTCGGCATGCCGGGGATCGGCATAGCAACGGTCGCCACCAATCTTAGGTTCATGCTCAAAAAAGAACCGGGAAAACTCGACTGGCTGAAAGAGCACATCAAGGCTTTGGTGGGCGCTGGCATCTCCGTGTACA
>VGUP01000073.1 GCA_016874175.1 Gammaproteobacteria bacterium
GATTTACCGCGACTCTCCACTCGCTACCAAGCGGTCAACATCAAATTGGACAAGACGGGCGGTTTGACGGGGGCTTTGGCGCTGTTGACCGCGGCGCGACCCAGTCGCATGGTCGTCATGACCGGTTGCATGGTGTGCACTTCGCTGGCGATCGCCCCCGCTTGGTTGATCGCAGCGGCCTCTGATTTCATTGACCTCGATGGACCCCTGATGTTGCGGGCTGATCGGCAGGGCGGGGTGCGCGGTACTGCTGGACAGTTATCCGCGCCAGACCGCACGCTATGGGGTGGCTGATTACTTAGGGGGATAGGGCGTGACCATCACACTCGACATGATTCAAACGTTGGCCGTGGGTGCGGTCGCGCTGTTTTTGGGTTTCGAACTCATCGATCGTCTGTCGTTCTTGCGGCGCTACAACATTCCGGTGCCAGTGGTCGGCGGCCTGATAATTGCGGTCATCGTGCTGGTGATGCGACAGTACGGTGTCGCCGTCATCAACTTCGACACGACTTTGCAGACGCCGTTGATGAACGCTTTTTTCACGGCGATCGGCTTTAGCGCCAGTTTGAGCCTGCTGCGTGCAGGTAGTGGTCAAGCTTTGGTGTTCCTCGCGCTCGCGGCTTTTTTGGCCGTCGTGCAAAGTGTGATCGGTATTTTTTCGGCTGTCTTGTTCGACCAGTCACCGTTGCTCGGTGTACTGATTGGGCCGGCGGCGCTGGCGGGCGGACCGGCTACGGCACTGGCTTTCTCCCCGCAATTCGCTGCGGCCGGCGTGCCGTCCGCGCAAACCGTGGCGATTGCCGCGGCGATGTCGGGGATTGTGCTGGGCGGGCTGGTCGGTGGACCGATTGCAACGAGACTGCTGGAGAAGAACGCTTTGCGGTCCGGGCCCACGGCCGCCAGGGTGCCGATAGCCGGCGAGAGTCCTGCACTCACCAATGCTGCCTCGACGGTTGCTGCGGATAACTATGAGGGGAGTGCGCGCCGCTCCTTGAAGGCATTTGCCGTCATTTTGGTTGCGATGGGCGTGGGCTCGTGGCTCAGCGAGGTGCTGAAAAATGCCGGCTTCACGCTACCGGGTTACGTCGGCGCCATGATTGTGGGCGGGCTGATCCGAAACTTTGATGACGTCACGGGTCTGATCGTTATCCCGCAAGACATCACGGAAAAAATCGGGGCCGTGGCGCTGACGCTATTTCTCGTCGTGGCTTTGATGAATGTGAAGTTGTGGGAGCTGACCGCTGTCGCCTGGCCGTTGATCGTGAATCTCGTCTTGCAAGTAATTACGATTGCCATTTTCTGCTGGGTGGTGGTGTTCCGTACCATGGGTCGCGATTACGACGCTGCGGTCATGAGTGGTGGCTTCACGGGATTCATGCTGGGGACTACCGCCAATGCCATGGCGGTCATGCGGACGATCGTCGAGAAGTTCGGGCCTGCGCCGCGAGCTTTTCTGGTGGCCCCCATCATCGGGGCTTTTTTCATCGACTTCACGAACGCGATCGTGATTACCGCCTTCCTCAATTTTCTCGGGTAATCGCCCTGCAGCCTTATTTTTAGCCAACGAGCCTCATTGGCCGTGGTGGGTCTCGCTACGAAGTCATTACCCTAGCGCTGATTCTGGATCTCGACGCCGCAGAACGAAATTTCTGTCTGTTGCGCGACACGTTGCGGACTGGCGGGCTCGAGTGCAGCAACTGATCGAGCGCCTTCGGGCACGCGGATTGGCGCCGACGATTATTTCGGGAGGCGGGACAGGGACCTTCGATCTTGACTCGGCTGACGCAGTGTTCACGGAGAGTCAGGCAGGCTCGTTCATGTTCGTGGATGTGCAGTACGAGGATGTGTGGACGAAAGACGGTTTGGCCCCGCCGTTCGAACCGGCCATATTCGTGCAAACAGCCATTCATAGCGCCTCGTATACGGGCGTTGTCACCACCAATGCAGGCAGCAAGCGTTTTGCGACGGACGGTGGTCGGGTGGTCGTGCAAACGCCAACGCCGACGCCGATGGAATGCAAATTCCACAGCGATGAGTATGGCAAGATTTTCTTTGCTGACGGCAAAAGCCGTCTGTCCGTTGGCGATCGGGTGGAGTGTCGCTTGCCGCATTGCGATCCGACCATCAACCCCTATGATCGAATCCATTGTGTACGTGGCGACACGCTGATCGATATTTGGCCGATCGACGCGCGGGGAATCTGAGTCAGCGACGTTGCACAACGCGGTGATTTTCACCGCGACGACACTTCGACCGGATAAAGCAGAAACGGCGCGCGACGCTCGCGCCAAGCTTGTTCGCTGCGGCGCCAGCCGTCAGCGATCGCTGCGGTGGGCTCACCGAGACGTACCTTGCGCACGACGTCGCGGCCGAATAACCCGATAACCCGCTCGATCTCGAAATTTATTGGGTGTAGCGCATACAGCGCCGATAGTAACTCGAGGCCGAGTCGCACCGGTCGCAGCACGCTGCGATCGGTGACGATGATGAACACGCCGTGACACCGCTCACCGGCAAATTTACTGCTGCGAGGCGTGAAACTCACCGGATAAAAACGCAGGCCCGGGAGATTTTTCGCGTTGAGGTGTGCAGCGAGTCGACTGGCGTCGATCCATGGTGCGCCAATCCACTGGAAGGGAGTGTCGGTACCGCGACCGACCGAAACATTGGCCTCCTCGATCGTTGCGACGCCAGGATAGAGGCTCGCCGCTTGCAGATTGCGCAGGTTGGGCGACGGTTCGATCCAGGTCAGTCCAGTCTCGTCGAACCAACTGCGTCGGTCCCATCCTTGGACTGGCACCACGGTCAACTGCACCCCGAGCGCGTTTTCCGAATTGAAAAGTATGGCGAGCTCACCAATAGTCAAGCCGTGTCGAACAGGCATCGGCCGATAGGCCGTGAACGACAACTCATCGGCTTCGAGGTCAGGCCCCTCGATGATCGAGCCGCTGAGAGGATTGATCCTGTCGAGAACCACCACGGGCAGGCCCTGATCGCGAGCGGCTTCCAGCAAATAGGCCATGGTCGTTGCATACGTGTAAAAGCGCGCCCCGACATCTTGCAAGTCGACGACCAAGACATCGATGTCCTGCAGCATCGCTGGCGTTGGTCGTCGGGTGTCCCCGTAGAGCGAGTGGATGACGAGACCGGTCCGCGCATCGATCGATGAGACTACCTTCTCGTCGAGTTCGCCGCGGAAGCCGTGCTCGGGGCTGAAGAGGGCCACGAGTTTGAAATTTCGCGCAGTGCTGAAGAGTTCGACGGTTGAGCGCCCATCGAGCGCACGCCCCGTGTGATTGGTCAAAAGTCCGACGCGTTTGCCCTGCAATAAATTGAACTCGCGAGCTCGCAAGACATCGATGCCGTTACGCACGACAGTACCGGCGCTGCTCGATGAGCTTGTGGCCGCCGCTGCCACGGCTGGCCATAGCCGCGGCTGGACCGGTCCCGCCCCTGCAGAAATATCCATCAAGCTGGCCGCCACCATCGTGGCAATTTTGGCGCGCAGTCGCCCCGCATCACCTTTGCCGACGGGATGTACTCGATTAGTCAATAAAATGATGTAGGTTTTGCTTGCCGGATCGATCCAGATGGATGTTCCGGTGAAACCGGTGTGACCAAAAGATCCGACCGGAAACAGATCGCCGCGGTTGACCGAGTACTGACTGTCGATGTCCCAGCCGAGGCCACGTTGCACGGCGAGCGTGGTCGGCGTTGCTCGCGTAGTCATCCGTTGCACGCCGAGCAGCGACAGAACCCTGCGCCCGTCGAGTTCCCCGCTGCGCAATATCATCCGCGCATAGCGGGCGAGATCTGCTGCGGTGGAAAATACGCCCGCATGCCCGGCGATACCCCCCATCCGCCGCGCTGTCGGATCATGCACGATACCGCGCAGCATGAACTGCCCTGCGCCCGTGCAGGGCCATCCATAGGCCGTGCATAGCTGGGTGGGCGCAATGCGAGGGGCATCTTTTTGCGGCGTGTAAACGGTATCGCGCATCCCCAGAGGCTCGAATATCCGTTCGCTTGCAAACTGCGGCAGTGGTCGATCGCTAAGCTTGCTGACGAGCTCGCCGAGAACAATGAAGCCGATATCGCTATATACGAAACGTTCGCCTGCGCCAGTTTGCGGTGCTTCGGCGTAGGCGCGCTTGAGCGCCTCGTCATAACCGAGCCAGTCCGCTTCGAGATCGAGGCTGGGGCGCAGACCGGAGGTATGGGTCAGCAAGTGTTGGATCGTAATACTCTCTTTGCCGGCCTGAGCAAACTCCGGCAGATGGATGGCAACACGATCAGTGAGTTGCAGGCGTCCCTCTTCGACCAGAATCATCACGCTGGTTGCAGTGGCGATCACCTTGCTCAATGACGCCAAGTCGAACACCGTATCGAGCGTCATGCTCTGCTCGGTCGGCACCTTCGCGCGTAACCCGTAAGCCTTTCGATAGAGCAATTGTTCGCCGCGGCCAACCCACAGCACGGCACCCGGCATCTCGCCGGCAGCGATCGACTGCTCGACCACCGCGTCGATTCGCTGCCAGGTGTCGTGACTACGCACCGGCGGCGACGTCGGCGTCTGCGTCGCGGCAGTTGCCGTGGCCATCAAACAGCCGCCGAGCGCGAGCAACGCGGCCGAGATCATCGGTCGGAGAGATACCGGTAACAAAACTTTGGTGGTCAGCATCAGCGAATATCCGTAAGTTCGTGTCATGCGTGTCGTCAGCCTGAAGGCTACCGTAGGCGATCGAACAGACGCCAGCACCGTAAATGGCGTGTTGCTTTGGTGGGTCTCGGCATCAAGGTATCCTTCGTCTGTATCCGGGAGTTTTCCCATATGAAAAAACCGCGTCTCCATGACATCTCGCAAGGTCTCAGGCCCGCTCTGCCGTTGTGGCCGGGCGATCACGCTTTCGAGTGCAGTGTGACCGCCACCGTCGGTGAGGGCTCGAGTGTCACCTTGCATCGACTGTCCATGTCGACGCAGTCCGGGACTCACGCCGAGTGTTCGCGGCACGTTCGTGGCGATGCGCCCGCACTCGATGAACTTGAACTCGACGTTTTCTTAGGACCCTGCGAGCTGCTCGATGTCAGCGCAGCGGGCGCCGTGATTTCGGCCAGTGATGTACTCGACCGACTGCCGGCGCAGCTCACGCGCGTATTGCTGCGCAGCTTTGGCAAGGCGGACTGGTCGCGCTGGCCCGAGAACTTCAAAGCCATCGATCCGGCACTGATTGACGCACTGGCTGCACGGGGTTGTCGCCTGATCGGTACCGATACGCCCTCGATTGATCCCGAGACCTGCAAGGCCCTGCGCGCGCACCAGGCGGCGCATCGCGCCGGCATGGGGATACTCGAAGGGCTGGTGCTCGATGCCATCCCGGAAGGACGCTATGAACTGATCGCCTTGCCCCTGCCGATCGCGGGTGTTGAGGCGACTCCTGTACGCGCCGTATTGCGCGAGCTCACATGAGATCATCCGGCGCAGACGCATCGCGGGCTGTCTCGCCCCGCACGCGCGAAGAGTGTCTCGCACTCGACGCCGCTGATCCACTCGCCGCATACCGTGCCTCGTTCAAGCTGCCGCCTGGCATCATCTATCTCGATGGCAATTCTTTGGGGGTACTGACCGTAGCCGCTGCGCAGCGCATCGAGCAGACGACCACGGCCGAGTGGGGCACCGATCTCATCCAGAGCTGGAACATCCACGGCTGGATCAACATGCCGGCGCGGCTCGGCGCGCGGATTGCACCACTCGTCGGTGCGGCCGCCGATGAGGTGATGGTCTGCGATTCAACCTCGGTCAATCTTTTCAAGCTGGCCTCTGCCGCGGCGCGCAGCCGTGGGAATCGGTCCAAAATCATTACCGAGCGCGGCAATTTTCCGACTGACGCCTACATGCTCCAGGGCTTGACGGCACTGGTGCCGGGTCTCGAACTGCAGATGTTGCCGCGCGAGCAGATCGCGACTGCGATCGATCGCGACACCTTCCTCGTCGTGCTCACCCACGTCCATTACCAGAGCGCCGAGCTCTTCGACATGACGGCGCTTACCGCCCGAGCACACGCGGCGGGAGCGCGAATTCTTTGGGATCTTTCGCATTCGGTGGGGGCGTTGCCAATAGACTTGTCAGCCGCGCGCGCCGATTTCGCCATTGGCTGCACCTATAAATATTTGAACGGTGGCCCGGGGGCGCCAGCCTTCATGTACGTGCGCCGCGATTTGCAGGGCGACCTGCAGCCCGTACTCTCGGGATGGCTGGGTCACGCAAAGCCCTTCGACTTCGTCGATGAGTACGCGCCTGCCGAAGGCATGACGAGACATCGCTGCGGTACGCCGCCGATGCTCTCTTTTGCCGCGCTCGATGGTGCGCTGAGCGTCTTCGAGCACATCGACATGAATCTGGTCAGGCAAAAATCGATCGCCTTGTCGGAACTTTTCATTGCGCTGATCGAGGCGCAGGGTCCAGAGACCGCGCTCGAGCTCGCCTCGCCGCGAGACCCCGAGCGTCGTGGCAGCCACGTGTCTTTTGCCCATGTCGATGGCTATGCCCTCATTCAGCAACTCATCGGGCGCGGCGTGATCGGCGATTTTCGGGCCCCGAAACTCATGCGTTTCGGGTTCACGCCGCTGTATCTACGTTACGTCGATATTTGGGATGCGGTGCAGATCCTGCGTGAGGAGCTCGACCGCTGGCGACGACATGGGCCCGCCGCGGTCACGCGGCATGCCGTGACCTGAGCGCCGCAAGCCCCCGTGCTCGAAATCATGTTGATTGCCAAGGCCGTTAGCGTGCGACCAAGAGTCCGCCGTCGCAGGTGATGACTTCGCCCACGGTGTAGGCACCGGCCCTCGAGGCCAGAAACATGGCGAGACCCGCGATATCTTCGGGCGTGCTCACGCAACCACGCGGGTTGTTGCGACCGACCACCGACCAGTCGACCCCATCACCCTCCACTTTGCCGCCAAAACCCACGCCCGTGCTCAGCATCCAAGTGGGGAAGGGACTGGGCGCAATGGCATTGACGATGATGTGCTCGCGCACCAGTCGCGCCGCAAGCATGCGTGTGAGGTGATGCAGGGCGGCTTTCGAGGGGCCGTACGAGTAGGTCTCGAAGACGGGTGTGCCGATCCCATCGATCGAGCCGATGTTGATGACTCGTGATGGCGTTTCTGCGTTACCTGCGGCGCGCAGCATGGGCAGCAGCTCTTGGGTCAAAAAGAACACGCCTTTCACGTTCGTATCCATGACCTTGTCCCAGCCCAGCTCAGGAAACTCACCGAGCGGAGCGCCCCAGGAGGCGCCCGCATTATTGACGAGTACATCGAGGGATTTCTCGCGCGCCGCGAGCGCCGCAGCCAAGGCCGCAATGCCTTCCATCTTTGACAGATCAGCAGGAAGCGCGACGCACTCAGCACCATACTCGCGAGCGAGGCGATCTGCAGTCGCCTGACAACTCTCCGCCTTGCGCGAACTGATGTAGACCTTGGCACCGTTGGTCAAAAACCCGGCGGCAATCATCTCGCCAATGCCGCGCGAGCCGCCCGTGACCAGTACGATTTTGCCGCTGACTGAAAAAAGGTTCTTCATGATTTACGCTCAGCGGGTGGGTTTACGCTCAGCCGGTGACTGCCAAAGAAATGAAGCGCGAAAGGTGATGATCTTCATCGCCTAGCTGATGACCGATCATCAGTGCGCGCTTGGCGTAATGCGATAGCGGCAGTTCCCAGGACATGCCTATGCCGCCATGCATTTGGATCGATTCTTCGGCGGCGATGGTGCCGGCGCGACCGACGGTGTACTTGGCGGCCGAGACGGCGCGTTCGCGAGCCGCTCGTGGGCCTGCCAGCGCAGCCGCCGCGTTGATGGCGGCCGAGCGCGCCTGCTCGATCTCGATGGCGACATTGACGATACGGTGCTGCAGCGCCTGAAACTTGCCGATCGGAATGCCGAATTGCTTGCGGGTGCGCAGGTAGTCGAGGGTCGATTTTTTGAGCACATCCATCACGCCCACGGCTTCCCAGCTGAGGGCGACTATGCCCGCTGCCGTGATTTCTTCGAGCAGGGGTAGCGCGTTGTCGGTGAGCAGTGTCGCGCTCGCACGATCGAGGGTGAGATCGCCCCCTCGACCGCCATCGACCATTTTGTAGCCGCTGACCACGGCACCGGGTTTGCCGAGTTCGACCAAAAAAAGACCCGCTGAATCTTTCCCGAGACGGGCGCTGACCACAGCGTGGCTCGCGGCTTCGAGCTGCGGAATGACGGACTTGCGACCGCTGAGCGTCCAAGTGCCGTGATCGTGTTGAGCCTGAGCAGGTTGAGCCTGGGTAGTGAGGGACGCCAAGTCGTAGCGGCTTTGCGGCTCTTCGCTCGCAAAGGCCAGAGCGGTTTCGCCGGCGATCAGTTGTGCGAGGAGATCGCTGCGGCAGCCGGCTTTAGCGAGAGCCTGGCCTGCCATGAGGCTGCCAAGAAACGGCTCGACGACCAGTGAGCGACCGAGTTGCTCGAAGACAACGGCGAGATCGAAACCGCTGCCGCCGTATCCACCCGAGCGCTCATCAAACAGCGCACCGATGATGCCGAGGTCGGCCATGCCCAGCCATCGCTCGCGCGACCAGCCCTCTGGCGAGCCGCTGATGCGATGACGTACATCGATGGTGTATTGCTGATCGAGATGCCGGCCGAACGTATCAGCCAGCATTTGACGGTCTTCGCTGTGCGTAAAATTCATGGTCACATCTCCAGCAGCGACTTGCTGATGATCTCTCGCTGTACTTCGTTCGAGCCGCCGAAGATCGAGAGTTTGCGGTAGTTGAGGTATTGCGCCGTGATGCCTTCCGGCGTGCAGAAGGGCTGCGCTTGGGGGCCCAAGGCGATGCGGGCGAGACGGGTGATTTCTTGCCGGATTTCGGTGCCGCGGATTTTGAGCATGGCGCCCATCTCGAGCGGGGCTGCACCATCGCCCGAAGCGAGCAGCACGCGGAGGTTAGTGGTCACCATATTGCGAAGGTCGATATCAACGCGGGCCATGCGCGCGGCGAAGAGCGGATCTTCGGTGAGTGGCTTGCCGTTGCGTAATTGGGCTTGAGCGATGCGCCGCAATTCTTTGAGTGCAGCGATCGAGCGGCTCACACCGGCAATGCCAGTGCGCTCGTAGGTGAGCAGATATTTGGCGTAGGTCCAGCCTTTGTTCTCGGTGCCCACGAGATTTTCGACGGGCACCTTCACATTGGTGAAGAAGATCTCGTTCACCTCGTGTTCGCCGTCAAGCAGGATGATCGGTCGGACCTCGATGCCAGGGGTCTTCATGTCGATGAGCAAGAACGAGATGCCTTCTTGCTTGCGACCCTCGGAGGAAGTCCGCACGAGGCAGAAGATCATATTGGCGTGCTGACCGAGGGTGGTCCAGGTTTTTTGACCGTTGACGATGTAGTGATCGCCGTCGCGAACGGCCGACGTTTTGAGGCTCGCGAGGTCCGACCCTGCGCCAGGCTCGGAGTAGCCCTGGCACCACCAGTCCGAGCCGTCGAGGATACGTGGCAGCCAGTACCGCTTTTGCGCCTCGGAGCCGTATTTGATGAGCACGGGCCCCAGCATGGAGGGGCCGAAGGCGACAACGCCCGGCGCATGCGCGCGGGAGAGTTCGTCCTCGAATATATAGGACTGCTCGATGCTCCAGCCCGTGCCGCCGTGCTCGACCGGCCAATGCACCGCCAGCCAGCCGCGCTGATTGAGGATGGCATGCCACTGCTCGTGATCGCTTTTGGAGAGCCGCTGGGCCGTGCGGATTTTTTCGGCGAGCATCGATGGCAGGTTCTGCTCGAGGAATGCGCGCACCTCGGCACGGAATGCTTCTTCAGCAGGGGTAAAGGTCAAATCCATAAAAGGCCATACTCAGTATTCGAAATAATTTATTTATAACCGATAAATTGTAGCTCGTCCAGCATCTTTAGGTGCGAAATGATGTACTATAATGGGAATAGGTCGCTTATCACCCAAGTCGGTTCGCCGCCCTGAAAAACGTGGTCGCTATTCGAAAAACGCTCCGAGACCAAAGCCCGCGTCGCAGGGCGGCGGTGCCGCTGCGCTTCACCAAGCAGCGCGAGCGCATTCTCGATGCGGCAACGCCGCTGCTGAATGCGAAGGGCGTTTGCGGTATGACGCTGCACGAGGTTGCCGCGGCGCTCGGTTTGCAGACGAGCAGCGTCACGTACTACTACCGCTACAAAGAACAGTTAGCGGCGGCGGTGATCGAAGACAGCCTACAACAGCTGGGCGCGTACGCGCGCACGGCGGCAGCGGCTGCTTCACCACGGCTTCGCGTTGCGGCGTTCATCAATCTTTATTTTGATCAGCAGGCCCGCGCGCTACGCGGCGAGGCTAGACCGCTCGCGGTTCTCTCCGAAATACGCACCTTCGATTCCGCCGTACGTGACAAGCTGATCGCCGACTACCAGGCGGTATTTCGAGTTGTACGTTCTTTTTTTGGCGAGTGGTCCAGTGAAGTCGAGAAAAATCTCTTTACGGTCCGTGCGCAGGTACTCAACGAATCCTTATTCTGGACTGCCATCTGGCTCGGGCGGCATCCTGCCAGCGAGTTCCCGGCGGTGGCTCGACGCATGTTCGACATCCTCGAACGTGGCTTGCTGACGACTTCGTCGCCGCTGCCCGCCGCGATCGTCGAGCCCGAGAGGGAATCCGAGACGGCGAGCTCGCTGCAGCATTCGGCGTTTCTGCGGGTAGCCACCCGTCTCATCAATGAAATCGGCTACAAGGGCGCCTCGATCGATCGGATCTCGAGCGAGCTCAATGTGACGCGCGGCAGTTTCTATCACCACATCGACACCAAGAGCGATCTCGTGCTCGATTGTTCGCGCGAGACTTATCGGCGTTTGCGGGGGCTGCATGCCGCGTCAGTCGCCGCCCACGGCGAGGGCTGGAGCAGTATCTCGAGTGCCATCAGTACTGCAGTGTCGCTGCAGCTCTACGGCGACTCGCCGTTTTTGCGCGCGACGGCGCTGCAGGCGATACCCGGCGAGCTGCGTGCACTCGCGATCGAGCTAGCCTCGCGGCACTCGTTGTGGCTGAGCGGCGTCTTGGTCGAGGCCATGCAGCGCGGCGTCGTACGTGTGGTCGACCCGCTGATCGCGAGTCATTTCATCATTGCGACGATCGATTCTGCCTACGACATGCGCAGTTGGGCGCGGCGTCAGAGCAAAGAGAAGTCCGTCGACATGTACGCCTCGACGCTCTTCCAGGGACTATTTTTTTGACCCTTCTGAGTATTGAGCCGAGATGGTACATGCACCGAGCTTTTCAATTGATAAGGATCTGCCATGGCGCTCGGTGATTTCGTCCAGCGTCGCGTACTGTGCTTGCGCTTATTGGCGGGTCTCGTGATCATAAGCTCCATGGGCTTCGCTCAAAGACCCGAGA
>VGUP01000074.1 GCA_016874175.1 Gammaproteobacteria bacterium
CGCCAGTATCAAAGCCGGTATAAAAGCCGAATCGGCGGTGAGCTCGGGCGTCCTCGGCCGCGGCGGCGTTATGGCATCGGCCCCATTGATTTTGTTTTTATTCATTTCGATTCATAGTCTTATAGTTTTGGGGCCAACCTTCACAACCCCGAGGGCGAATTATGGTGTGATGATGGTCGTCCCGAGCCACTAAATAATTGATCATATTGATGGCTTTTTCTTACCCACAACTTTGATGAATTTGCCTAATTATAGGGGTTACAGTTTTTGAGGACTGTCAGGAACAAAGTAATGGAAAAAACAAAAATTTACTGCCAGGGTTTTGACCACACCCTTGCACGCCCGACGATCCCTTTGGCTATGTCGATCGCCGTGCTATTCGGTACATTCTTTGGCCTCGCCGCCGCGCCCCTGAGCGCACAGATCGCAGGTGCAGAACCCGCGACCTGCACCATCGCCATCAAGGCTGGGCGGCTGATCGATCCGGACCGCGGCACGGTACTTCGCCAACAGGTGGTGCGGATCGCCGGCGAGCGAATTCTTGGTGTCAGCGCCGATAGCGACTCGGCAACCCGCGACTGCGCGCGCGTGATCGATCTTTCGGCGGCAACGGTGATGCCGGGGATGATCGACACCCACACCCATCTCACCTCGGACCCGACCATCCTGCGCTACGAACGGCTCGGACTGTCGATTCCGCGGCTGGCACTGATCGGTGCCGCCAATGCGCGACGTACGCTCGAGGCAGGCTTCACCACGGTGCGTAATCTTGGCGCTGATGGCTACGCCGATGTCGCGCTGCGTGATGCCATCCATGCAGGCGATGTGCCTGGCCCGCGTCTGGTGGTATCGGGCCCGGGCATCGGCATCACCGGCGGACATTGCGGCAGCAACCTGCTGGCACCGGAGTTTCGCCAAACCTCGCTGGGCACCGCAGATGGCCCGGACGAGGTACGCAAGGCGGTGCGGCAGAACGTCCGCTACGGCGCCGATGTCATCAAATATTGCGGGACGGGCGGGGTATTTTCGAAGGGCACGCAGCCCGGGATGCAGCAGTCCACGCCCGAGGAAGTAGCCGCGCTCGTCGACGAAGCGCACATGCAAGGCCGCAAGGTTGCGGTGCATGCGCACGGTGCGAGTGGCATCAAGGTGGCACTGCGCGCAGGGGTCGATACCATCGAGCATGCGAGCCTGATCGATGACGAAGGCATCGACCTCGCAACGAATTATAAAGTGTATTTCTCGATGGATATCTACAACACCGATTACACGCAAAGTGAATCCAAGCGCCGCGGCGAGCTGCCGGAGTTCATCCGCAAAGACGCGGTGATCGGCGAGATTCAGCGCCGCAACTTCGAGCGGGCGCTCAAGGCCGGCATCCGCATGACTTTCGGCACGGACGCGGGTATCTACCCGCACGGTGATAACGCGCGCCAACTCGCAGTCATGGTGCGCTATGGCATGACACCCATGCAGGCCATACAGGCCGCAACCGTCAATGGCGCTGATGCAATCGGCTTGGCCGAGCAGATCGGCACGCTCAAACCCGGCGCCTATGCCGACCTCATCGCGACCAGCAACGATCCGCTCAATGATATTCGCGCCCTCGAGCGCGTGGGCTTCGTCATGAAGGGCGGCGCAGTCGTTCGCGATGACCGAATCCGCTAGAGGCGTAACGGCGATGTTCGTCGCCGTCGCCGCCTTTTCCTTCATGGACGCGCTGCTCAAATTATTTGCTGCGCACTATCCCCCCATTCAGGTGACCGCGATCCGCGCCCTCGCCTCTTTGCCTTTTCTATTGGTACCGCTCTGGTATCGGGGCAGGCTCGCCGAGTTGCGACCGCGGCGTATCGGGCTGCATCTACTCCGCGGTGCGCTCGGCATCCTGATGCTCGTGACCTTCATCATGGCATTGCGTGACGCCTCGCTCTCCTCCGTCTATTCGCTGTATATGTCGGCCCCGCTGCTGATCGCCGTACTCGCAGCCCTGCTCCTCAAAGAAAAAGTGGATCTCGGTCGCTGGCTGGCGATCGTGGTGGGCTTGATCGGGGTGCTGATCATCCTGCAGCCGCGGCCCGGTGGCCTACCGCTGCTCGCCGGGTTGACGGCTGCGTCATCCGCGCTGTGCTATGCATTCGCAGCGATCACGGCGCGAATCCTGACGCGCAGCGAAAAATCGCCCGCGATCGTGTTCTCGTTTTTATTGATCATCGCCGTGGTCGCCGGTGCTGTTGCCTTGCCGAATTGGCTGCCGATTCGCGACAGTGACTGGTGGCTGATCGTGGCTGCCGGCGCTTTCGGTGCAGCAGGGCAGCACTACATCACCGAGGCGTTTCGTCACGCCCCAGCTGCCGTCGTGGCTCCGGTCGAATACACAGCCTTGCTCTGGGGTATCGGTCTCGACTGGATAGCGTGGTCGCTGTGGCCGAACAGCACCGTACTGGGCGGCGCCTCGCTGGTCATCGCCGCCGGCATCTACGTGGCCCGGCGCGAGCAGCGCGCATCGTGACTGCCGCGCCGATCAGCTTATATCTGCGTTTGACCGGGGTCGCCGCTCTTTGGGGCGGCACTTTCATCGCCGGCCGTATCGCGGCGCCCACGCTGCCGCACTTCACGATTTCGGCACTGCGATTCTGGACCGCGTTCGTCATCTTGCTGCCACTGCTTTTATTAAGCGAACGCGGTCTGCCACGCCTAGGTCGCCGTGATCTCGTCTACTCCGCGCTACTCGCGCTGAGCGGACTCGTGACCTACAACCTGCTGTTTTTGGGTGCGCTGGAGTTGATTCCTGCCGGTCGCACCACGCTCGTTGTCGCCCTGAACCCGATTCTGACCGCCGTCACCATGGCGCTGGTATGCGGTGAACGCCTGCCGGCGTTTCGCTGGCTCGGCATTTTCATGGCGCTCAGCGGTGTGGTGATCGTGCTCGCCAAAGGTAACCCGACCTTGCTGTTGCAACGGGTGGGACGCGGCGAATTGTTGATGCTGGGTGGCGCAGCCTGCTGGGCGCTCTAATCGGTGCTCGGTCGGTTCGCGCTCGAAGGTGAAGCGCCGGTCTCGCCGCTCGCGCTGATCACCGTGACCACGTTCTGGGGCGCCTCGATGCTCTCGTTGGGCATGCCCTTCGAGTGGTCGCAATGGCAGGCGAGCGCGGTCTCGGTCGCGGCTTGGGCCTCGATCGTCTATCTTGGCGCCGGCGGCACGGCCTTGGGCTTTGTCTGGTACGCGCAGGACCTGCAGCAGCTTGGGGCTGCGCGCACCGCGGTATTCAACAACTTGGTGCCGGTATTCGGCGTGCTGCTCGGCACCTTGCTGCTGGACGAAGTGTTGCTGGCGTCGATGGTCGTTGGGGGGCTGGTAGCGCTGGCCGGGGTGTCACTGACCAACTGGAGCCGCGCTCGCTGAGGGTACCGCCGCCGCGGGGTTGGCAGGTCACGGCAAATCAGGCACTTGCGATGCGCGGCGGAGAAACGGCGTCACGAAAGCGACCTAAGAAGCGTCCATTGCAGGCTTTCAAAATTTCAAGTCATTGATTTCGTTTATTATTCCGTGAATTGGTTAATTATTGATCAGCGGAACGAAAAACCGCTAAAAATACCGAGATTTTGCGCTTGAAAAGCAGGCTGTCCACAACGTTATCCACACCCTCTGTGGAAAATCCGGCGGGTATCGAGACGGCGTTTTACCGGGTGGCGATCGACACCCCTTTGCGCCGTTGTTTTGATTATTTGCCCCCCGCCAGCGGTCCGCTGCCGACGATGGGCATGCGGGTGGAAGTACCCTTCGGACGCCGGCGACTCGTCGGGATTATTGAGTCGTTGGAGAGTCAATCAGACGTCGATCCGTCTAAATTGAAACGAATTTCGGGGATTATCGACCCCGAACCCACCTTTGACGCGCCGTTGCTCGAGCTGCTGCGGTGGGCGACGGATTATTACCATCACCCCATCGGCGAAGTGCTCGCCACCGCCCTGCCCAAGCTTGCCCGCGAGGGCGCAACGCTCACTGCGATTACCGAATATTGGACGGTCGATGAGCAGGGTGTGGCCGCGCACCAAGGCGGCGAGCCGCGACGTGCGCCGAAGCAACGCGTCCTGCTGGAACAGCTCGTCGCTGCGGGGCCTGAGGGCCTCGCGAGTTCAACGCTGCATGAATGGCAAGCGGGTTGGCGCGAGGCCGCGCGTGCGCTACTGGCTCGCGGTTGGATCCGCTGCGAGCAACGCGCAGCGAGCCCGGCTGCAAGCGCACCGGCAGCCAGGCCGCCCGCAACACCCGAACTGACGGCGGCGCAAAGTACCGTGCTGACCACGGTGTTGACTGCCGGCGATCGCGGCTACCGTGGCTGGCTGCTGCACGGCGTGACGGGCAGCGGCAAAACCGAGGTCTATCTGCGTCTTGCCGAGCGGCAACTCGAACTCGGCCGCCGAGTGCTCGTACTCGTCCCGGAGATCGGGCTCACGCCGCAACTTGTCGGCCGCTTCGCACAACGCTTTCCGCAGGCAGTGCTCGCCATCCTGCATTCCGGGCTGACCGACAGCGAGCGGCTCGCCGCCTGGCGACTCGCGCACTCGGGCCGTGCGCAACTCGTCATCGGCACGCGCTCGGCAGTGTTCGCGCCGGTGCCTGAACTCGGCTTGATCATCGTCGATGAGGAGCACGATGCCTCCTTCAAACAGCAGGAAGGCGGGTTTCGCTATTCGGCGCGCGACCTCGCGCTGGTGCGCGCACGCATGCTCGATATTCCGGTGATGCTCGGCTCAGCGACACCCTCATTCGAGTCGCTGCACAACGTGAGCGCGGGTCGGCTGACGCGGCTCGCCTTGCCCGAGCGTGCGGCTGCGGCCGCACGGCCGACCTTGCGCTTGCTCGATCTGCGCGGCGAACGTGTCCACGCAGGTCTGTCGACCACCGCGGCGAGCAGCATCCAACGTCACCTCGCTGCCGACGGGCAGGTACTCGTGTACATCAATCGCCGCGGCTACGCGCCGACGCTCGCCTGTACAGCCTGCGGCTGGATTGCGCCTTGTCTCTCCTGCGATGCTCGACTGACGGTCTATCGGCAGGCGGCACGCCTGCGCTGTCATCACTGCGGCGCTGATCGTGAACTGCCGCGGCAGTGTCCTGTGTGTGGTTACGCAGTCAAAACCGTGGGCCAGGGCACGGAGCGGGTCGAAGAAAATCTCGCTGAACTGTTTCCGAGTGTCGGCATCGCAAGACTCGATCGTGACGTAGTGCGTCACAGCGATGAACTGGAAGCGGTCATGCGCCGCGTGTCGAGCGGTGCGGCGCGAATTTTGGTCGGCACGCAGATGGTCGCCAAGGGCCATGATTTTCCGGCGCTCACGTTGGTCGTGGTGCTCAATGCCGATCAAGGACTTTTCAGCACCGACTTTCGTGCGGCGGAACGGCTGGCACAAACCATCATTCAGGTCGCGGGTCGCGCGGGTCGCGCCGAGCGTGCGGGTGAAGTGTTGATCCAGACCGAGTATCCCGAACATCCGCTGCTCTCGGGTCTGCTCACCGGGGGTTACGACGCCTTCGCAAACGCCGCTCTCGAGGAGCGTCGCAGCGCAGGCTGGCCGCCTTTCGCAAGACTTGCGGCGCTGCGCGCCTCGGCGACCCGCCCCGAAATGGCGATCGAGTTTCTCGATGCCGCACGCCGCCTCGCCGAGCGCATCGCGGGACGGGGTGCCATGGTGCGTCTGCTCGGCCCGGCGCCCGCGGCCATGGCGCGACGCGCTGATCGCCATCACGCGCAGTTGCTGCTGGAAAGTGTCGACCGCCCCGCGCTGCACCGGCTGCTCGAGCGTTGGCTGCCCGAGATCGAAACTCTGCAAGAGGCCCGACGCGTTCGCTGGGCACTCGACGTCGATCCACTCGAACTCTTCTGACCCGGTGGAATTGACCCGGTAGAATCGCGGCCGTGAAAGAAGACCTGCAACTCCTGCTGCAGCGCGCGCTGCAATCACTCGAAGGCTCGCTGCTTGGGCAACCCGTAGATCCGCACTGGATCACACTCGAGCGTACTCGCGATCCCGCCCACGGCGATTTCGCCTCGAACATCGCCATGCGCCTCGCCAAGGGCGCCGGCAAACCGCCGTGTGTGCTCGCCGAGGCGATCATCGCTGCGCTGCCCACCTCGCCTTTCCTCACTCGTGCCGAAGTTGCTGGTGCCGGGTTCATCAATTTTTTCCTGGCCAAAGATTTGTATGCTCGCGAAGTGGCCCGCGTGCATGACGAAGGCGCGGGCTATGGACGCGGGCGGCCACCGCCACCACGCAAAGTATTGCTGGAGTTCGTCTCCGCGAATCCCACCGGCCCCATGCACGTGGGTCATGGCCGACAAGCGGCCTTCGGCGATGCGCTCGGCAATCTGCTCGCTGCCGCCGGTGATCAAGTCAGTCGCGAGTACTACATCAACGATGCCGGCCGACAGACCGAAATCCTTGCCGTCTCGGTATGGCTGCGCTACCTCGAGGTCTGCGGCGAAACTTTGCAGTTTCCGGAGAACGGCTATCGCGGCGATTACCTGCGCCCAGTTGCCCAATCCTTGCACGCACGCGAAGGCACCACCCTGCGCCATGCGGCGACCATCGTCTTTGCCGATCTGCCGACTGATGCCCCGGCGGGCGACAAAGACAAATACATTGATGCCGTGATCGCACGCTGTCGCGCGCTCATCGGCGAGACCGCATGGCAGCGTCTGCTGCAGACCAGCATCGCGGCGATGCTCGATGAGATCCGCAATGATCTCGATGGCTATGGCGTGCACTTTGACAACTGGGTTTCGGAACGCGCCTTCACCGACAGCGGCGCCATCGATCGCGCGTTGCAACGTCTGCGCGAGCGCGATCTGCTGTACGTCAAAGACGGTGCCACCTGGTTCAAGGCCACCCAGTTCGGCGATGACGAAGATCGTGTCGTGGTACGCGAGAACGGTGTCAAAACCTATTTTGCATCGGATATCGCCTATCACCTCGACAAGCGCGAGCGCGATTTCGACGTACTCATCGATGTGCTCGGCGCAGATCATCACGGCTATGTGACGCGCGTGCGTGGCGGGCTGCGGGCTTTCGGACATCCGGGCGATTGTCTCGAGGCGCCCCTCATTCAGCTGGTAGCGTTGTTCCGTAATGGCGTGAAGATGTCGATGGGCAAGCGCGAGGCCAACTTCGTCACGCTGCGCCAGCTACGCGAAGAGGTGGGCAACGATGCCTGCCGAATCTTCTATTTGATGCGCAGCAATGATCAGTCGCTGGACTTCGATCTCGAGCTGGCCAAGTCGAAGACCAATGAAAATCCAGTGTTTTATATTCAGTATGCCCACGCTCGTGTGGCCAGCGTCATGAAGGAGCTCGCCGGACGAGGCTTTGCCTATGATGGCGCGCAGGCACGGCAGATCATGCTCGCGCAGGGTGCAACACTGCTTGCCGGCGCGCAGGCCGAGGCCATGCTCGCGGCGCTGTCGCGCTATCCCGAAGTCATTCTGCAGGCGGCGGCGCAGCGCGCGCCACACGCGCTCGTAAACTATCTGCGCGAACTCGCCACCACCTTGCACGCGTTCTATAACGCCGAACGTATTCTGGTTGCCGACGACGCGCTGCGTAGCGCGCGTCTCTACGCACTGCTAGCCGTGCAGCAAGTGCTGCGTAATGGGCTCGCCATCCTCGGGGCCTCGGCGCCAGAGTCGATGTGAGCACTACGCCGATCGGTCGCGACTTCAAGCGCGCGGGAAAGCGTGGTCGTGCCGAATTCCATTTCAGTCGCGAATTCTTTGTCGGCCTGGGGCTAGGGCTGTTGGTGGCTGCCGGAGTTTTTGTTTGGCAGCAGCAAGTGATTCGTCAGGCAGCCGATGCCGCCGAACCCTCGCAGCCGAAACCGCAGGTGGTCCGTCGCGACTCCGTCGGCACCGAAGCCGAAGAGCCGCCACCGAAGTACGGCTTCTACGACATGCTGCCGCGCAGCGAAGTGGTAGTCCCCGAAACGGACCCGAAGGCGCCAGTGCCCAATCTGCCGAGCTCGCCCATCGAGCGTCCGGGTGTGTACGTGTTGCAGCCCGGAGTCTTCAAAAACCTGCAGGAAGCGGAACAACTACGGGCCAAACTGCTGCGTCTCGGCGTCAGCTCCATCATTCAGCGCGTTGCGATCGACAACGATGTGTTTCATCGGCTGCGCGTCGGTCCGATCAATGATTTGAGCGAGCTCAACCGTTATCGCGCCACCTTGCAGCGCGCCGATATCGACGTGGTGGTGATCCGCGTCGGCGACTAAGCGTCGCCGTCATCGGTACCGCTGCGAAAATCCACACCCAGCGCGCGCAACTTGCGATAGAGGTGGGTGCGTTCCATTCCGACGCGTTTGGCGAGTTGCCCCACCTTGCCGTGACATAACAACAACTGCTGCTGCAGATACGCGCGCTCGAAGTGCTCGCGCGCTTCGCGCAAGCCCAGCGCCAGCAGATCTTGCTTGACCAGCGTCTCGCCGAGCGGTGCTGCCTGTGCGAGCTCGCGTTCGATTTCTTCGAGCGTGATTTCTTCGCTGCCGGCCTGCGTCAGCAGACGCCGCACCATGGAGCGCAATTCCTGCACGTTGCCGGGCCAGGGGTAATTGCGCAGGCGATTCTGTGCGGCCACGCCAAAGCGCCGAAACTTCAGACCCTCGGCATCGACCAAGCGATCGACATAATGGCGCAGCAGATCTGGCACATCCTCAGCGTATTCGCGCAGCGGCGGCACCCGCACCACCACGACATTGAGGTGCGCCAGCAGATCGCGCCGGACTCCGTTGCCCGTACCGAGCTCGATGTCTGGTTGCGCCGAGGAGACGAGCCGTGCACGCAGGGGCCGTGCCTTGGTCTCGCCGAGCCGCATGAAACTGTCGCTCTCGAGCACGCCTTGCAGACAACGCTGTGCACCGGCGGGCAGATCGCCCAATTCGTTGATGAACAGCGTGCCGTCACCGGCCTGCTCGAGAAGCCCGGCGGCCGCGTCATCGCCGGCACGACCGAAGAGCATCGCTTCGGCGTCGGACTCGCGCAGTGCACTCGCCACCATCACCACAAAGGGCTTGGCAGCACGCGCGCTGTGATCGTGCAGAAAGCGCGCAAAAGCCTCGCGTCCCGAGCCGTGCTCGCCCTGCAGCAACACGGCACTGTTGCCCGCAGCGATGCGGGTGAGTTCGCTGCGCAACTGCTGCATCGACTGACTTTTGCCGACCGGCACTGCCGTGCCGGAAGCGAGCAGTCGACCCGCAGCGCGGCGGCTGCGTGCGTCCCCGAGACCGCGCTCGACCGTACGCAGTAATTTGGCGATCGACAGCGGTTTCTCGACGAAATCGACTGCGCCGAGACGCGTCGCCTCGACAGCGGTTTCGACTGTGCCGTGCCCGGACATCATCACCACCGGACAAACGTCGTCGGTCGTGGTCGACCATTCGCGCAGCAAGGTGATGCCATCGACATCCGGCATCCAGATATCGAGCAGGATCAGGTCGGGCTGCTGCCGTTGGCGCAAGCTGCGTGCCTCGGCACCATTGCTCGCGACCTCGACCTCATAGCCTTCTTCGCTGAGGATTTCTTTGACGAGACTGCGGATGTCCGCCTCGTCGTCCACCACCAGAATGCTTGCAGCACTCATGCCCGCTCCCTCCTCGACTCCGGTCGTACGGCTCGCGTCACCACCGACCTAGACCGATCCCGCATTGGCAACATAACATGGACGAGGGCTCCGCCCTCGCGCCGATTCTCGGCCTCGATCCGGCCACCGTGGTCGTCGACGATCTTCTTGACGATGGCAAGGCCCAAGCCCGTGCCATGCGGCTTCGTGGTCACATAAGGGTCGAAAATACGCTCGATCAGCTCGCTCTGGAACCCCGGGCCGGTATCGGTCACGGTCAATTCGACAGCGGGCTGCCCCTCGACCTCGCGCAACGCCGTCTGCAACTCGATTCTGGCCGGGCGCAGACCCTCCAGCGCCTCGAAGGCGTTGGTCAGCAGATTGTTCAGTACCTGCCGCACTCGCGAGCGGTCGGCCTCCACAGCACCGAGCGCGGGATCGAGGCGGGTGACGATCTCGATACCCGCCTCCTGTGCACGATAGAGATCCGACACCTCGACGACCAAGCGGTTGAAATCGAAGGCGCCCAACTGCAGCGATGGCGCCCGTGCGTACTCGCTGAAATCGTTGACCATCTGCTTCATGGATTCGACCTGCTGCACGATGGTGTGCGTCGAGCGGTCGACCATATCGGCATCCTGACCGGTCAATCCCGGCAGCAGCTTGCGCCGCATGCGCTCAGCCGACAGCTGGATCGGCGTCAAAGGATTTTTGATCTCGTGCGCGAGTCGACGCGCAACCTCGCCCCAGGCGGCGTCGCGCTGGGCCTGCAGCAAGTGCGTGACATCATCGAACACGATCACGAATTGCTCCGGATCATCTGCGGCTTGCGGCAATGGTACGCAGGCGCAAACCAGCACCCTCGAGCCAGTTTTCCCCTGAGTACCGCGCAACTCGATCTGCTCGCGCCAATCGTCACGACCGGTCGCAAAGCGCGTCCGCAATTCATTGACGAAGGCAGTCAGCACGCCGCCTTCGACGGCAGCAGCGACCTCCGCGAGCGAGCGCCCCGCCGCATCGGCGAGATTCACGCCGAGAATACTGCTGGCAGATTCATTGACGCGCTGGACGATGAGCTCGCGGTTGACGGTGATGACGCCTGCGGACAGACGCGCAAGGATGATCTCGAGTCGCTCACGCTCGCGATCGACCGCCAGCCGGCTGCATTCCGTTTCTTCGCGTGCCCGCCGCAAGCGCTTGGTCATGTCATTGAACGACTGCACGAGAAAGCCCATCTCGTCGTGCGAAGTGAGCGGCACACGCGTGCCGAAATCTCCCTTGGCTACGGCGCGTGTGCCCGCCATCAGATCTTGTACGGGCTTGAACAACACCTCGGCCGAGTAGATCGCGCCGTAAATTGCTCCGAGCAAGGTGACGAGCAGCACCATGGTGAGCGTTAGCCGGAAGCTGTATTTGAGTGGTTCGCGCAGCTCGGCAAGATCGCCGTACTGCGAATACGAACGCTGCACGGCGTCGGTCAGCTCGGCGAGCTGTCGCGGCAACTCGTAGATCGCCACCACATAGCGCGCATCCCCTGTGGCGAGCGGCGCGCCCGGCAGCGGCGCAGCGGTACGAATCAAATATTGGGAATTACCCACGGGTTCGAGACTGACATAGGACGCGCCGCTGCTGACCCGGCGCACCAGATCGGCGGGCGGGCGGGCGGGCAAAGAATCGG
>VGUP01000075.1 GCA_016874175.1 Gammaproteobacteria bacterium
AGCAAAAAATGCGCGCGCTCCGGCCCGTGGGCCTTCAACACCGAATCGATGGACTCCAACCATTCGCGGGTCTCGTTAGGATCGAGATCACCCTGCGGACTTTCGGACATACCCCCGTCCTGCCTGACGTGCGTGTGAAAAACCGTATGTTAACTAATCGTAGCGGCGCCGGGCGAGCAATCGCCCTGTGCTAGCATCCCCGGCCCCATGAGCGCGCAAATCGTCATTCGCCGTCCTGATGACTGGCACGTGCATCTGCGCGACGGTGCCGCCCTCGTTGCCGTGCTGCCGCACACCGCGCAGCAGTTTCGCCGCGCGATCGTCATGCCGAATCTCAAGCCGCCGGTCACCACCACCGCACTCGCTGCGGCCTATCGCGAGCGAATTCTCGCGGCGCGACCGCAGGGCGCGGATTTCGAACCCTTGATGACGCTCTATCTCAACGATCGCATGCCCGTCGATGAGATCGATCGTGCCCATGCGAGCGGTTTTGTTGCCGGCTGCAAACTTTATCCCGCGGGCGCAACGACGCATTCCGATGCGGGCGTCACCGACATCCGTCACATCGAGCCCGTGCTCGCACGCATGGCCGAACTCGGTGTCGTGCTGCAGGTACATGGTGAAGTCACTCACGAGCATGTCGATATCTTCGATCGCGAAGAGGCCTTTATTGGCGAAGTGCTCGGACCGCTCGTCGAGCGACATCCGCGGCTCAAGGTGGTGTTCGAACACATCACGACCAAAGCCGCCGTCGATTTCGTCAACCAGGCGCGTGCCGGTGTTTCCGCGACGATCACGCCGCAGCATCTGATGTTCAATCGCAACGAGATTTTCCGCGGCGGCATCCGCCCGCATTACTACTGCCTGCCGGTGCTCAAAACCGAGCTTGATCGCCGCGCCCTCATCGAAGCGGCGACCAGCGGCTCAGCACGATTTTTTCTCGGCACCGACAGTGCACCCCATGCGCGCCATACCAAGGAAGCGGCCTGCGGCTGTGCGGGCATGTACTCTGCGCACGCCGCACTCGAACTTTATGCCGAGGTGTTCGAAAGCGTGGGTGCGCTGCCGCGCCTCGAAGGTTTTGCTTCGCTGTACGGCCCCGATTTCTATGCACTGCCCCGCAACGAAGGCACCGTGACCCTGCGCCAGGAAGAATGGAGCGTACCGGGTGCCTACGCTTTAGGGGGTGACGTGGTCGTGCCGATGCGGGCCAACGAACGCCTGCGCTGGCGCTTGACGTCGCAGTGAACGCCGTCGTCCCGAATCTCGCGCGCCGCTTTCGCGGCTTTTTGCCAGTGGTGATCGACGTCGAGACCGGCGGCCTCAACGCGACCAAAGATGCCCTGCTCGAAATCGCGGCCGTATTGATTGAAATCACGCCCGAAGATCTGCTGCGTCGCGGCGAGACCCACACCTATCACGTCAAACCCTTCGAAGGTGCCAACATCGAACTCGCCTCGCTGGCGGTGACGGGGATCAATCCCTTTCACCCGCTACGACCGGCGATCGATGAAAAAGACGCACTGACGCGGATCTTCAAAGCAGTACGCGACGCCGTGCGCCGCCACGGCTGCAAGCGCGCCATTCTCGTGGGTCACAACGCTTCGTTCGATCTCGGGTTTTTAAACGCGGCAGTCGCGCGGGCCGACATCAAGCGCAGTCCCTTCCACCCGTTCTCGAGTTTTGACACCGTCACACTCGCCGGCGCGGCGCTTGGACAGACGGTGCTCGCCAAAGCAACGATGGCAAGTGGTCTTGAATGGGATTCATCGGCAGCCCATGCGGCCGCCTACGATGCCGAGCGCACCGCAGACATCTTCTGCAAGGTGTGTAATTTTTGTCAGCCGAGCTTCCTCGAGGCCGAGCAACGGGTTAAATCTTTGGGCTGGGTCGATGACAATAATGGGAACGGGAATGGCAACGGCAGCGGCACCGATCCCAGCTCGCCAGTCGCCGATGAGAACAATCCCTGATCCGGCGACCCCCGACTAGCGCTGTCGCAAAATCTCAGGCCGTGGCGCCAGCCTCCTCGAGTACCTGCTTGAGTTCGCCGTTGTGATACATCTCGAGGGTGATATCGCAGCCGCCGAGCAGCTCGCCCTTCACGTAGAGCTGCGGATACGTCGGCCAATTCGACAACCGCTTTAAAGCCTCACGCAGCTCGGGGTCTTCAAAAATATTGACGTGATGGAACTTGGCACCACAGGCGCGCAGCGCACCCACGGTCTGGGCCGAGAAACCGCACTGGGGAAAATCCGGCGTGCCTTTCATGAAGAGCACCACGGGAGCCGTGCCCAGTTGCACCTTGATCCGCTCGTTGACGTCCATCGTTATGTAAACCTCCTTAGACACTACGCCGCGGCGCCCGATCGGCGCGGCGACCCTCGAGTGTACGCAGCAATTCCCACTGTTCATCGGGAGACAGGCGAATCCAGCTCGCGATTTCCTCGCGAGTACGCAGACAGCCGGCGCAATACCCCGAGTGATCGAGCGCACAAACGCTGACACAGGGCGACATAGGTCGCGCGAGACGAATATCCTCGGCGTTTTTTGCCATCATCCCGTCCTTGGGTGCAAGCAGTGCACTCCATTGAATTATGGGCGTTCGTATCCTATCCTTCAAATTGTTATTTGATTTACATGTTCGGAGAGGCCACGTAATGAAAAATCCCCTCGATAGCGTCGGGTCCACAATCACTCTTGGCGTGTTGTTCGCCATTATCGTAATGGTGCTACCGCAAACCCCAGGCGGCGAATTCAACCACCTAGGGCTCGGTCGCTGGGCACATACCGTTACCGGCATTTTCTGGATCGGCCTGCTCTACTACTTTAACGTTGCGCAAATTCCGGCACTCGCGGCGGCCAACGCGGACAAAAGCGGTCCGGGCGGCGCCGGTATCGTCAAATACGTCGCGCCGCGTGCGTTGCTCTGGTTCCGCTGGATGGCACTCGCCACTTGGCTGACCGGCGGCTGGCTACTCGGCGCCCGTTTTATGGATGCGTTTATGCTGCAGGAGGGTAGCGAGGTTATTGGAATCGGTGTGTGGCTCGGGACGATCATGCTTTTTAATGTGTGGGTCCTAATCTGGCCAAATCAAAAAAAGGTTATTGGCATCGTCGAAGTAACTGACGAGGAGAAAGCGAAGGCCCGCCGTGTGGCAACTCTTGCCTCCCGTACAAATTTCGTGCTCTCGTTCCCGATGCTCCTAAGTATGGTCGGCTCTGCGCACGGCCTGCCGTTCTGATCCAACGGGCACGCGGCGGTCCTCGTCACGGATAGCCGCGCTGCCTCAGTTCAGTACTCCAAGTGGAGGCTGATACCTGATTACTTTGATCGGATTACCGCGAGCGATGCAATCGTTCGCCGGCATGCCGGTGACCAAAAACCATTGCTCGTCACTCGATTCGCCCACCGGCTGACGCGGATTGGCCACAAAACAGCGATCGAGATAGTGCTCCGCGACCAACAACACGCGCTTGCTGTCGCCGGCGAGCCAGCGCGATGCATCGAACGCTTCCGCGTCACCCTCGCGCCAGCGCGCATGTCCGAAGTTGACCACTTCGCGATCGAGATAGAGCAAGTACTGCTCGCGGTAAGCGAGCAAGCCGAGTTCAGCTTCGCGCGGAACTTGCGCCAACATCTGCCGCACGAAAGTCGAGGCCGAGCGCTCGCCATTGATCTGCGGCGCAACGCCCACGCCCCAACTCACCGTAAGACAGGCCAGTACCACCGGCCAAGCCAACAACGGTCGCCAACGCAGCGCCACGAGCCACGCGACCGTAGCGGCGATCGCGAACGCGTAAACCGGCACCAGTGACACCAGCTCGCTACCCTCGATTAATTCTTTGACGACACCCACGCCAAGTACCGATCCGGTAGCGACCAACACCCCGGGCACAACGAGCAGCAAAGCCAGCGCCAACGACAGACGCTGCACCGATCGATATGCAAAAAGTTGCGGCAGATGCGGCGCCGCAGCGATGGCGAGGGCCGGCAACGCTGGCAGCACGTAAACCCCCCTCTTGCCGGTGCTCAGACTGAAGAACACGATCACGATTAGGGCCCAGAGCAACGGCAACCACACCGCCATCCGCCGCTCGCGCCAGTCATCTCGCCAGCGCGGCACCAACCAGAACAGCAGCGCACTCAACGGCAACCACAGCGCAGGAATCACTTCGACCAGGTAGTAATACCAAGGGCGGATGTGGTGCCAGGCCTGCGCGTAGCGCGTCGCCGTCTGCTTGAAGAGCAACTCGTCGCGATAAGCGATGAGTTCCGGACTGCCCACGCTCGCCACATGCAGCAGCATCGGCACCAACCAAAGCATGATGGTGAGCACGAACACCACGGGCACCTGCCACCAGGTCGCGCGGGGGACCGCCGTGGTGTCGAATCGTCGCGCAAGCAGCGCCGCCAGCGGCAACAGGGCGAGCGTCAGAAATCCCACGGCCTTGTCGATGACACCCAGCCCCGCCGCGCACGCGCCGACCAGCGCAAACACTGCGGGCGCCCCGAGCAACAGATGACGCAGCAGCCCCCAGAGCGCCAGCGTGCAAAAGAAGATCAGCGTCGCGTCGATCTGCGCACCGCGCGTCGTCATGACGAAATGCACACAGCAGACGAGCGTGACGGCGGCGAGTCGCGCAGCCTCGCGCCCGTGCAGTCGCCGCAGCAGGTCGTATACTAGCCAAAGCGTACCGAGCGAAGCCAACATCGACGGCAGCAGAAATCCGGCCCGCAGGGAATCTGTCAAAGAATAGCCGATGGCCATCAACCAGAAATGCAGCGGCGGCTTGTCCTGGTAAAGATCACCGCCCGCATGCGGAATGAGCCAGTTGCCGCTGCGCAGCATATCGAGCGCAACGCTTGCGAATCGCGGTTCATCGGCGGGCCAAGGATCGCGCAGGCCAAAGCCCACGAAAATAATCAACACGAACCACAGGCTGATCCAGCCAAGATCGACGAGCGTGGCGCGCGCGTCGGCGCTCAAGCGTCCGCCTGCTGCCGTCCGGTGCGGATGAGGTACAGATTGCGCAAATAGACAACGAGACCGAGGCCCTGCCCGGCGATGAACACCGGATCTTGCTTGTGAATCGCGTAAGCGAGCAATGTCGCGCCGCCGGCAAGACTGAAATACCAAAATGCCTGGGGAATGATGCTACGGTTGATGCGCTCACTCGCGATCCACTGGACGACGAAGCGCATCGAGAACAGCGCCTGCCCGACGAAGCCCACGAGAACCCAGATCAAAGTATCGTTCTGCATTGCCATCCCCGAAGAAATGATCAGCAAGACGCAGATTCGCGCGTCAATCCTCGCGGATCTGCAACCCTGGTCGGAAGCGACGGCGCAACCACATCACGCCGAAAATATCGACGATGCCTACCCAGAGGCGATCGAAAAGTCCGTATTTGGAAGTCCCGCGCGCACGCGGTCGATGGGCGACCGGCACCGACACCACCCGCGCCCCGGCGCGCAGAAACAGCGCCGGCAGGAAGCGATGCATGTGATCGAAGCGCGGCAGCTCGAGAAATTGCCCGCGATGCATCACCTTGATGCCGCAGCCCGTGTCGGGCGTCCCATCACCGAGCAGCCAACCGCGAACACCGTTCGCGACTCGCGACTGCGCGTGTCGCAACCACGTGTCGCGACGTTGTACCCGATTGCCCATGACGAGCTCGGCCACGAATCGCGACTCGTAAAGCTTGGGGATATCGGCCGGATCGTTTTGTCCATCGCCGTCTAGCGTCGCGATCCATTCGGCGCGCGCATGCCGAACACCTGAGCACACGGCAGCGCTTTGCCCGCTGCAAAACGAGTGCCGCAGCAGACGCACCTGCGGGATGCGGCTGCGCAGCTCGCGGATCGCCGCAGCCGTGCCATCGGTGCTGCCGTCGTCGACAAACAAAATCTCGAAGGACTTGCCATGCAGTGCCGCCACGATCTCGCCGGCCAATGGCGCGACGTTGTCGACCTCGTTGCGAACGGGAATGACTACCGAGATTTCCGGGGTCGGGTGCATAGCGGCTACGGACATGAAGGCGCATTGTCCGCGATGAAGATGACCGCCACAAGAACGACAGGGTTCGCTCGCACGCTCAAGCTTGCAGTTCGTCCTCGCGCCGCAGGCGCCAGCGCTTGTGGGACCAAGGCCAATCGGCGGGCGATTCGTGAATCTGCCGCTCGACACGCCGCGCATAACGTTCGGTCAGCTTACCAGGCGCAAGCTGCTCGCCACGGGCACGCAACAACTCGAACGAGGCCGTGTAGTGACCGCGCCGAGTCCGTCGCAGCGCACCAAAATACACCGGGTAGTCAAGACTCGTCGCCATGACGTCGGCGCCCATGAAAAAAGCGGTGTCGCGATTGAGAAAGCGCGTCCAGTGCCGACGATCACTCGCCACGGGCTCCTGATCGGCCACCAAAGCGACGAGACGCGGGACTCGCCGGCGTGCGATGAGCTCGCGCATCACCCGCTCGGCAGGAATCATCTGCGCGCCGAAACGACTGCGCAGCGCCAGCATCTGCTGATCAATCCAGCGATTTTTGAGGGGTTTGTAGGCCGCATCGATTGGATAACCCAAATTTCGCGCCAGTCCGTGCAGCAACCACTCCCAGTTGCACTGATGGCCCACCACGAGCACCGCTGGTCCACCCGCGGCAATGGCCTCACGCAACACCTGCAGGTTCTCGAACTGCATGCGCCGATCGAGATCGTCGCCGCTGATCGCTGCCGAGTGCACCACCTCGAGCAGCACATCGCCGTAGCTACGATAAAACTCGCGCCGCAGTGCCTCACATTCGGCAAATGAATACGCGGGAAAGGCGATGCGCAAACTCTCCTGAATGACCTTGGGTTTGTGTGGAACGACGTACCACGAGATCAAGGCAAAGAGCCGCGCGAGGGCGTGCAACACCGGCAGCGGCAGCGCGCCGAGCGCGCGAACCCAAGCGGACGGTCGGGGTACGGATACTTCGCGGCGCACCATGTCTCGCGAATGGTACGCGGCGTACAATCGGTCCTCAATGCAGGAGTCTTTTGTCCCGTGAGCACCATTCATCTCATCCGCCATGGCCAGGCCTCGTTTGGTGCTGCGGACTACGATCGACTGTCGAGCTTGGGTGAGCAGCAGGTCGCGCATTTGCGCAATCACTATGCGCGCATCCGCCAGCCCGTCGACGCCATTTACAGCGGCACACTGTATCGCCAACGCTCGACCGCCGAGATTTTGGCCAGCCTATACGGCAGCGGCGGCGACGGGGGTGGCGGTGACGCCGAAAGCAATGGCGATCGCATTCGGCAACATTCGGCCTTCAATGAATACGATGCCGAGATTCTGCTCAAGGCCCACGCCAAACTGAGTGGCCTGCCGCTCGCCGCACTGCAGGGACCGAACGCCAAACCCGACCCCCGCGCCTTTCAGCGCCGACTCGAACAAGCGGGCCGCGCCTGGATCACGGGCGAACTCGATACGCTCGGTGTCGAGCCTTGGCGGCGCTTTCGCGCGCGGGTTGCTGCAGGTCTCGAAGAAATCATGCGCATCGAGGGCCGCTCACGACACATCCTCGTGTGCAGCTCAGCCGGCACGATCGGTGCCGCCGTCGGTCACGTGTTGGGACTCGACGACGAGGGGTCACTCAAGCTGTCGTGGACGCTCTTCAACGCCTCGATCACGCGCATTCGCTATGACGATGCGCGATGCAATCTCGAAGTCTTCAATGCGGTACCGCATCTGGAGGCGCAGCCTGACCCTCGCCCGCTGGTGACTTTCCGCTGACCGCAGATCGCTGCATCAACCACACGCAGGGTAACAACACGGCAGGCATGAGCGCGAGAATCAGGTACTGATTCGAATATGCGATCACCAGCGCCTCGCGATACACCACACGCAGCGCCATGCCGATCGAACCCGGATCTTCGGCCACGACGCCGTGGGCGATTTCACGCAGGCGGTCAGCGTTGGCCGCGGCATCGATTGAGATACCGCGCACCAGCAGCGCTACCCCGATACTGCTGCCGAGGTTGCGCGCCAACACCATCAGCGCTGCGCCGTCGGTGCGATGAACAGACGCCAAAGTGGTGAAGGTCACAGTATTGAGCGGCACGAAGATCAGCCCCAGCCCCACGCCCTGCAGCAACAACCAGCCGGTCAGGACGTTGGCGGGCACATCCGCTGGCAACCATGCGAACGCCAGCAGCCCGACTGTGTTGAGCACGCAGCCCAAAGAAAACGCCATGCGCAGATCGATCAGCGGGCCGATACGACTCAAGGCCAACATCGAGACGATGAGCCCAAGACCATGAGGCGCCATCAATACCCCGGCATCGACGACCGAGTAGCCCTGTACCTCCTGCAAGAATTGCGGCAGCAACACTATGGCACCCATGAACGGCCAACCGACGAGAATCGACATCACGACGCCGAGCACCAGATTGCGATCCCGCAGCAAAACGCCGGGAAACAACGTGCGCCGCCCCGTTCTGGAATGCACGATGAACATGTACGCGGCCAACACGCCAACCGCGACCTCGGTGACGATCTCGGCAGAGTCGAACCAGTCGAGTTGCTGCCCGCGATCGACGGCCAGTTGCAACATCAGGATGCAGGTGGCGAGCAACGCGAAGCCGAAACGATCGAAGGGTCGCGGGTTGGGCTGTGGCGGCCCCCGCAGCGTGCTGAGCAAACCTGCGAGCGACAACGCGACCACCGGCATGTTGATGTAGAACACCGAGCGCCAGCCAAAGTTTTCGGTCAGCCAGCCGCCGAGCCAAGGGCCCACCACCGGGCCGACCATCACGCCCATCCCGAAGAGCGCGAACACGCGCGCCTGCTGCCCGGGTGGATAAGCCGCCTGCATCGCCGTTTGGCTAAGCGGCAGCAAACCCGCGCCACAGAGCCCCTGCATGAAGCGCGCGATCACCAGAGTCTCGATGTTGGGCGCGAGACCACAGAGCACCGAGGAAAGACCGAAGCCGGCGACTGCCAGCATGAAGCTGCGACGTAGCCCGAGCCTCGCCTCAATGACACCGAGCGCCGGCAAAGCGACCGCACTCGCGATGAGATAGGACGTGAGCACCCAAGCGACCTGCTCGCGCGTCGCTGCGAGCGAGCCTTGCATCACCGGCAAGGCGACGTTGGCCACCGTGGTATCGATGGCGTAGAGCAGCACGGCGAGCATGGTGCTCAGCGACAGCAGCGTACGCTGGCTGGACGCTGAGGCCGCCTCAGCCATCAAAGTCGACCGACGAGGCGCGTGAATCGATTGCCGGCGCTGTGATCGACCTCGACCACGGCGCTCGTACCCGCACGCAGCGGCAAGCCCTGCGGACCGTCATCGATGGCGATGCGGACCGGCACCCGCTGCACCACCTTCACCCAGTTACCCGAGGCATTTTGTGGCGGGAGCATCGCGAACTCGGCACCACTTGCGGGCGAGATGGTATCGATGTGGCCGCGCCACTGCGCATCGGGGTAGCTGTCGATATGGATCGATACCGGCTGCCCGGAACGCAGCAAACCAAGCTGGGTTTCTTTAAAGTTGGCCTCTACCCAAAGATTTTCCGAGCGGACGAGTATCAGCAGGCTCGCCCCACGTCTTGCCATGACACCGCGCTCGGGCAACTTCACGACCCGACCACTCTCGGGCGCGACGATCACCGCGCGCCGCAACTTGAGTCTTGCGACCTCGAGATCTGCGCGAGCTTCCATGACGCTGGGGTGGGCTTCGGGCCGACCTTCGAGCGCCGGTCCCAGGCGTACCCGCAACTCGGCAATCCCCTGTTCAATCACCCGCAGGCGTCCCTTGGCCTGCATGGCCTCGTGCTCAGCGGCATCGAAGCGCGATGCCGGCACCATGAGTGCGGCCACCAACTCGCGTTGACGTTCGAGCTCGCGGCTCGAGTAGCGAATCTGCTCTTCGGCGAGCGCGCGTTCGTCATTTCGCTGCTCGAGCTGCTTGCGCGCCGCCGCGAGTTGCTCGCGCACGGCAACCAGACGGGCCTCGGCGCGGCGTACGTCGATTTCGGCCGATTCAGGGTCGAGCTTGAGCAGCACCTGCCCGGCTTCGACGCGCGAGTTCTCGTCGACCAAAACTTCTGTGACCTGCGCCTCGATCTCGGGGTAGATCGGCACCAGATCGGCTTTGACGTAGGCATTGTCGGTTTCGACATAGCGCCCACCGAGCGCCCATACGGTGAGCCCCGCCAGCACTGCGGCCAGCGGCACGCCCCAAAGCAGCACCGCGTGCAGGGTGGAACCTTTGGTGGACTCGTTCATCATTTCTCCTCGACGTCGAAGGCCTGCATGCCGTTCGACAGTGACATCAATGAATTCTTCAGGGTTTTGCGCTCGCCAGCAGACATGCCCGCGCAAGCATCAGCGATGATTTCGTCGAGCGCCTGCCAGACGCGTACGACGCCGGCCTCGCCCGCCTGGGTCAGAAAGAGCTGCAGTGCACGGCGGTCTGCAGGATTGGTCGCACGCCGCAGCATCTTGCGTTGCTCAAGACCGTCGACCACTCGCAATACCGACATCGGCTGCACTTCGAGCGCGCTCGCCAAGGCCTTGAGACTGGCCCCCGGCCGCACCGCAAGGAACACGAGGCAGCGCGCCTGCGAGGGCGTGAGCTCGATGCGCGCGGCGCGGCGGCCGAACTCCTGCCGCAGCCGCTTGGCGACATCGTGGAAGAGAAAAGCGAGGTGGCCGCGCGGGTTGTCGCTGGACATGCCGCGTAGTCTATTCGGAAGCCAGGCTGATAGAAAGCCTTGCTTACTAATTCGGGCTCACGCTGTCTCTCAGGCGGCGGCTACACCCACCCCTTCGAGCCGATCCTCGATATCCGAATAGAGACCCTGCAAATGCTGCAGCGTCGCCTCGTCCGCTTGCCACATGCCGCGACCATTGGCCTCGATCAGGCGGCCGATGACATTGCGCGCCGCCTGCGGGTTGGCAGTCTCGAGCCGGCGACGCATCGACTCATCGAGCA
>VGUP01000076.1 GCA_016874175.1 Gammaproteobacteria bacterium
GCCAGCAGGTCCTCGGAGGAGAGGGGTTGTGCTTCCTGGCTGAGGTAGGTGAGGCGAATCATGGGTCAGCATCCGTGGTAACGGAACGGGACGTTACTTGATCGGCGTGCGCGGGGGAAGTACCTGGTTCGCCCTTGCGTATCTTAGCAAGCATGCGGATGCCGAACAGGGCGATGCCGCCCAAGAGCAGGATCAGCAAGCCCACCATGATCGCGGCCGTGGGTGGCAAGCTGCTAGGGATTCGTCTTGCCGGCCGAGTGCTTGGCTGGACGGCTCACGACTGCAAGATCATCGGCTGGCTGCTGCAAACCAAGGTACTGATCACATGATCATCTTCGCCAATGTGTTGCTCGATCGGCAGGTGATTTTGCCCGAGGTGTTCACGGCCTTGCTACTGATGGCGGTGGCGAGCACCATGCTGACCATTCCACGGGTGACACCGTTACTGGCCGCGACCAAAAAGGATTCCGCCTCCATATGATTTTTGATCCTGCATCGGACGCGCCGTTGCTGGTGGGCGATATCGGCGGTACCAATGCCCGATTCGCAATGTATGACCACGCGGGGTTTGCGGCGGGCGGCGGCAAGCTCTTGGTTCGCGATACGCTTGCGGCCAGCGATCACGCCCACTTTGCCGATGCGGTGCAGGCCTTTTTGTCCGCCAATGCGGTACCACCCGATACTTTGAGTGGTGCCAGCTTCGCCGTCGCCTGTCCGCTCGGGGTGGGCGAGGTGCGCTTCACCAACTCGCCTTGGCGCTTCGTACGCAAGGAGCTGCAGCAGTCTCTGCAGCTGTCGCGGCTGGTGCTGGTCAATGATTTCGAAGCACTGGCGCTCAGTGTGCCGCGCATGACTCTCGAGCAGTTGAATGTCCTGCGCGTCGGTGAGGTGGCATCGGGCGCGCCCAAGGTTGTGGTCGGATCAGGCACCGGGCTGGGAGTGGCCGGAATCGTTCCGCTGCAACTCGACGGCGAAACGCGCTGGCGTGCGGTACCAGGCGAGGGCGGGCATGTCGCGTTCGCGCCGCTGGATGATTTTGAATTCGATTTGCTGCGGCATCTGCGCGGTAAACATTCACGGGTTTCGGTCGAGCGCGTGGTCTGTGGCGATGGCCTCGAGGCCTTGCATGCTTTCCTGCTGTCTTGCTCCGGGGTGACGGCCCTACGGCCGGCGCGTACAGCGGAGATTACGCGCGAGGCGTTGGCGGGCGAATCGGTAGCACGCGAGGCCGTGATGCGCTTCCTCGCCATCCTCGGCAGTTTTGCCGGCGATTGTGCCTTGCTCTACGCCGCACGGGGTGGTGTTTATTTTGGTGGCGGGATCCTGCCGCGGATCTGGCCGCTGGTCGCCGACAGCCCATTGATCGAGCGTTTCGATGCCAAGGGACGCATGGCCCCTTGGGTCTCGCGTATTCCCCTGCGCCTGATCACCGACGATACCGCAGCGCGCCGCGGTGCAGCCATCGCGGCTCATGACAGTCACCTCAAAGGTTGAATCTGCGCTGGCGATAGGCTCAAATTCGGGTATGACAAGGAAGTCCCTCTTAGAGAAATTTTTGGATGTGGTCGAACGAGGGGGCAATGCCTTGCCCCACCCGGCGACGCTGTTCGCCCTGCTCGCGCTGCTGGTCATTCTGGCCTCGTGGCTCGGGTCTTTGGCCGAGCTTGCGGTGCAGCACCCGACGACTGGCGCAACCGTCAACGTGGTCAACCTGCTGAGTCTCGAGGGTTTGCATCGTATCCTCGGCAGCCTCGTTACCAATTTCACGGGCTTTGCACCGCTCGGCACCGTGCTCGTGGCTTTGATCGGCATCGGCGTAGCCGAGCACTCGGGGCTCATCGGTACTGCCCTGCGCAAGTTGGTGTTGGCCTCGCCGCGCAAATTGCTGACGCCGATCGTGGTATTTGCGGGCGTCATGTCGAACATGGCGAGCGAGATTGGCTATGTGCTGCTGATTCCGCTTGCCGGGCTGATTTTCAAGTCGGCGGGCCGTCACCCCATAGTCGGGATGGCTGCGGCATTCGCCGGCGTCTCTGGCGGTTATTCGGCGAATTTGTTGATCGGCACCATCGACCCGCTGCTCTCCGGCTTGTCGCAAGAAGCGGCGCAGCTCGTCGATTCGGAGTACACCGTCAGTCCGCTCGCCAACTGGTATTTCATGGCGGCCTCCACGCCCTTCATTACTTTGCTGGGTTGGTTCGTGGCCGAGCGTTTCACCGCGCCGCGGTTCCCGGACGATCGGCTGCTGGCGACTGCAAGCGCAAGCAGTGGTGATGACGAACGGGTGGGTCTCACGCCGTCGGGCATCACGCAGGACGACGCGGCGTTCGCAAACAGTCTTTCTGCCGAGGAGCGCCGCGGCCTGCGCTACGCTGGAATCGCGACCCTGCTGCTGGGGGTTGCGTTGGTGTGGGCCATGCTGCCGCCCGGCGTGCTGCCGGGCGCTGGCTTTTTACGCAATCCCAAGGATGGCGATCTGCTCAATTCGCCGCTGCTCTCGGGTGTGGTGGCGATCATTTTTTTGTTTGGCGTGGTGAGCGGCATTGCCTATGGGATCGGCGCGCGCACGATTCGCGACGATAACGATGTCATCAAGGGCATGAGCGCGAGCATGTCGACGCTAGGCGGATACCTGGTGTTAGTCTTCTTCGCAGCGCAGTTCGTCGCCTTCTTCAACTGGACGCAGCTTGGACTCATCTTCGCCGTCAATGGTGCCGAGGGTTTGAAGTCGCTGGGGTTGTCGGCGGTACCGCTGTTCGCCTTGTTTATTTTGCTGACCGCCAGCATCAATCTGCTGATGGGGTCGGCTTCGGCAAAGTGGGCGCTGATGGCGCCGGTCTTCGTGCCGATGTTCATGCTGCTCGGTTATTCCCCCGAACTGACGCAAACGGCTTACCGCGTGGGCGACAGCGTCACCAACATCATCTCGCCGATGATGAGTTACTTCGCGCTGATTATTGCCTTCTTTCAAAAATACGAGCCGCGGACGGGGCTAGGCACCATCGTGGCGGTGATGCTGCCGTATTCGGTGACCTTCCTGCTCGGTTGGTCGGTGCTGTTCGGGGTATGGCTCGCGATCGGTTTGCCGATTGGCTCGGATTCGCCTCTCGAGTATCCCGCGCGACCCTAGTGTCGACGTTCGCGCGGCACCGAGCGCGGACCGAGCAGGCTGCTCAGACCCTGCCGCAGCGACGACACCTCGGCAAGACGCTCGTACATCTCGCGGGAATCGCTGATTCTTTGAGTAAGTCCTTGCGGCAGATCGTTACGGCGTTCGAGGCTTTCGATCGCCAAACGCAAGTCGGTCAGCGCGACGACCTGCGTCACGCCGGACTCGTTCGGCGTGCGCAGTTCATCGAGTGCCGCAAGTATGAGCTGCTCGAGTGACTCGAGCTGCAAGGACACATCGCTCACCATGAGAACCCCCCCTGACCGAGACTGAACCTCGAATACTCGGGGTGCAAGGATTTTCGTTATTTCGGCGCCTCGGGTGTAAACCCCGCTTTACGCTTTTTCGCTCATTCGCTCAGGACCACTCGGGTGAGCGTCGCGCGCTTCACGGCCTCTGGCATGAACAGCAGGTCATCCCATTCTTTACGCGCGTACATGCGCGTCTGATCCGAATAATGTGGTGACGCGGGATTGGTCGACTGCGAATAGGTCAGCAGACCCTCGCTGCGGGGCCCTCGGTCGGTGAACTCGACGGCCATCACGAAACTGGCGCCGTGACGAATGCTGGTCCATCCGAGGCCCGGCTGCAGATCCTCAGGCTGCATATTGTTGAAGATGCCATCGCCACCCGGCCCGCCGTGGATCGGAATACGCTCACTGCCGCGGGTCTCGACCTGCACATCGCCGAGCCGTGCATCCGCAGGAATCTGCAACTCGGCGAGTTTGGCGACCGTCTTGCCAAGGGCGTCACGCACGGCGGGGTTGCCACGATCGAGGCGTTTCGGCCACTCGAGCGGCTTTGCCGGATCGAAACCCGGTTCGAACTGCAGTCCGCCTGCCTCCACGAATAGATGAAACACGTGCGCTGCACGACTGTCGAGATCGACCCGCAGATCCCAGCGCTTTAGCGCGTCGCACAGCGGACCAGGCGTGACCTCGATGCAGCTCTGCACCACATCATCGCGGGCGATTTCCGCGCCGAGATGACGATTGTTGAATAGCGAGGCTTTGAGTGACTCGACATCGAAGCCGCGTCCGGCGAGTCCGTCACGACCTTGCAGGCGGCGATCGACGATATCGAGGCCGAGCAGTGTGCGCAGCGTACGCGGCGTCCGCTCATCACCGTACATCGGTGAGTAACCCTCGAGCGGCTGGCTGGGATTGGTGAGCCAGTGGCTATCGTTGCTTTGGGTGACGTAGTCATCGCGAAAAATCTGCGGGGCGGCAGCGGGCCCAAAGATACCGGGGGCCGAGGCGTCGGCATCGCTCTGCCAGGCGCAGTCGCTGCGCGAGCCGTCGAGTACCGGAATTCGCAAATTCGTCCATTGTTGGCGTGCAAGTGGCGAGCTGGCGCAGCGCTCGGCGTGAGTGGTCGTGACCTTGGGGATCATTCCCATATCGCCAAAGAATGCACGACCGCGGGCATCGGTGGCGGTGGTGTTGAACTGGGTCGCCTGATGGCGACCGAGAACAGTACGCAGATCATCGACGCTACGCGCCTGCCAGATGGCGAGGTACTGATCGACGATGCGCAGGCCTTGCGGCGGTGCAGCAAGCGCATACGCTTTCGTGCTGGTCCACGGAAAATTTTCGGTCGTCAGCACCGGCCCGTACTGCGTGGCATACATCACGCGCTCGATTTCTTTGCCCACAGAGTCTTTCGCGCCGTTCTCCGCCTTGACCACAATCTTTGTCGGGATACGGAGCATGGCGATCGACTTGCCATCGACGAGGTAGCGCGTCGGATCCGTGGGATCGAGGGTCAGCTCGAAGTAACCGAAGCGTCGTGCCGTCGAAACCGTGTGTGTCCAGGCGATATGCTCGGTGTGGCCAATGCCGACGAGCGGCGTGTTCATGAGGCCCGTGCCCACCACATTAAGTTCGCCCGGGATCAGCAAATGCATGCGATAGAAGCGATTGATGCCATCCCAAGGGTAGTGCGGATTGGCGAGCAGCGCGCCGCGACCCGACTTGGTGGCCTGTTTGCCGAGACCGTAAGCGTTCGAGCCGAGCATCTCTGGATCAGGCAGCGGATCATCCCGCGTGAGCGCGACCGTTTGCGTCAGGTTTCGCGCAGCTGTTTGCGGAGCCGGCGGTTGCGCACCGACGATACCCGCCATCTGGAAGGGCACCTGTCCCGCGTAGAGGTTGCGCCAGTAATCGAGCTCGCTCACGGGCTGTACCCAGTTCGCGCCGCGGCAGCGCGCATCCGGCAGTTTGTCTACACCGGTATCGCGAAGGTAGCGATTCACTCCAGCCACAAAACCACCGAGTAGCGCACGCGCGTCTTTCGAGGGTGTACTCGGCGAGTCGGCAGGACCGGCAAGCAAGGCTTCGACTCGGCCGGTGTAGCCGACCAACCGATGGTAGGCATCGCTCACCACATTGACGCCTTTTTTGCCTGCGCCAAAATATTTGGCACGCTCGCCGCGGATCGTCAGCATTCGATCCATCAACTCGCAAAGATTGTCTTCGGCGCTGGCGTAGCCGATGCCATAGCCGAGCCCGGCGTAGTCGCTGGCCGTGATGTGCGGCACACCGTGAGCGGTGCGACGGATCTCGGTCTGCAAACCGTTCGCCGCAACCGCCGTACCGAGACCCAGTTGCATTACAACGCTACCGATGACGACACAGGCGAATGCTTTGACAGCACGATTCATGTTCGATATCCCGTATTGATTTCAAAGACTCCAGGCGATGAGCGCAGTGATCGCCAACGGTATCGCCGCGATGACTCGTACCGCAATGAACGAGAACAGCGGACGGACCGGGAAAACATGGGTGGTCTCGATCGCGGCCCATTTATGGACCATGACGTCCTTGCCGACCACCGCAGTGACGCTGCGGATGAAATCCCGGCGACTGCGGTAGCGGATCATCGCCACCACTTGCCAATATTCGGTATTCGCGGGCTCGATGAACGAGCCGCTGCGTCTGGCGATGAATACCGGCACGTTGCCGTAGCGCAGTAACCAGGGAAAGAAGGTGCGAGCGTAGCGTCGATCGGCGGCGACCGCACTGTCGCCGAAGTTCATGCCGGGCGGATAAGCCGCCTGGTCACGATAGTGGATGAGGTTGAGCATCAGGAACTCGCGACCGTCGTCCTGCGCCAGCAGTTTCTCGAGCGAGGCATAGAGGTCGGGATCATCATGGTCGAGCCTTTGTCGACGCATGAGATCGAGGAACGTCTGCACCTCGGCTGTCGATACGGGTCGCGTTCGACCCCCATACCAAAACAAGAAGATTACATAGAGACCGACCAGCAACAGCGGCCCCAGCGCACCGATTTCTTCCGTCATGGGCGAGTCACCATGATGAACTCGTGAACTTTTTGAGCAAGTTCTGCACCCTTGTCTTCCTGCAAAAAGTGTCCAGCGCCGCGAATGAGGGTGTGGGGTTGGCCGACGGCACCGGGTACTCGTTTTTGAAACATCCTCTCGCCACCGCGGGTGATCGGATCGCGGGTGCTGAACAGGGTCAGAAATGGCTTTTGCCAGCTTTCGAGGACGCGCCAAGCTTCTTCGTTGGCGATGCGCTCGGGATCGTCCGGTGTCGTCGGTACGAAGCGCGGAAAGAGCCTCGCCGCGAGACGGTGACGCCGCGTCGGGAACGGTGCGTCATAGGCGGCAATCTCGGCAGGGGTAAGTCCTTTGGCGCAACCGCTCGCGACAATTCGGCCAATCGGAAACCACGGGCTCCAGCGCGCAAAGGCGCGCCAGATCTTGAACGCTGGTGGCACGCTGCGGCCGTGACCCGTAGGCAGCCCGCCGTTACCCAGCACCGCACGCGCGAAGCGCTCTGGAGCGTGCGTCAGCATGCGCAAACCGATGAGCGAACCCCAGTCTTGGCAAAAGAGCGTGATGTCACGCGGATCCATCGCCGTCAGCCAGGCGTTCATCCACAAAACATGATTGCGGTAGGAGTAGTCGGCAGGATGCGATGGTTTGTCCGAGCGCCCGAAACCGACGAGATCAGGGGCGATGACCCGGTGGCCGGCGGCCACCAGCGGCTTAATCATCTTGCGGTACAGGTAAGACCAGGTGGGCTCGCCATGCATGAGCAGCACGGGCGGAGCGTCGCGTGGACCTTCATCTATGCAGGCGATGCGCAATCCGCCGATCTGCAGATAGTGCGGCGCATACGGAAAATCTTCGATCGCGGCAAAGCGCGACTCGGGCGTTCGCAGCACGCGATCGGCGTTGATGATCGGCAGCGTCATGAAATAAAGGCCTCAATCAAAGAAAAACATCACCACCGTTGGGGCTGATGCACTGACCATGGTAGTGCCGACCGGCATCACTCGCCAGGAAAACGTAGCTCGGTGCGATGTCTGCGACTTCGGCGATACGACCAAGCGGGATGGCCTTGCGTATTTCTTCGAGTAGTGCGGCAGGCACGTCGGCGAGAATGGGCGTGTGGGTGGCTCCCGGTGCGACGCAATTGATGGTGATGTCGCGCGCACCGATTTCGAGGGCGACGGTACGAGTGAACGAGAGAATGCCACCTTTGGCTGCCGTGTAGGCAGAAAATCCGGGTGCACCCTTATAGGCCAGCTGTGAAGCCGTATTGATGATTCGTCCGAAGCCTTGCGTGTACATGTGTGGCAGCACGGCGCGGGTGACGAGAAAAGTTCCGCGCAGGTGCACCGCGATCACGCGGTCCCAAAGATCAATCGGCATCTCGTGGGCGGTACCGGCGATGGCGATCCCGGCGTTGTTGACGAGGATGTCGATCTTGCCAGAGGCAGCAAGCGCTGCAGCCACCATCAATTCGACCTCGTTGGCCTCGCTGACGTCGGCACACGTGACCAGCGCGCGTCGACCTAGCCGACGCACCTCTGCTGCGACCTGCTCAGCAGCGTCGCGCTCTGCAGCGCTCGGGTGATTGATGATGATATCTGCGCCTGCGGCCGCCATGGCGAGTGCGACGCCGCGCCCGATACCGGAGGAACTGCCCGTGATGAGTGCGACGCGATTGCGCAAAGTCATGCGGCGACTGTAATCGAATATCCGGATCTGCGTCGCCTCTAAAAGTGCCTCGGCACGCCCATCATTGCCGTGTACTCAACAGGGCGAGGCCCGTGGTCAGTTCGAGCTGTTCGAGCGGGACGCGATACGCAACGAGATCATTCGTCGTCGGATCCGCGTTGGGGTACACGAAGGCCACCGCTTCCCGACGCACAGGATCGAACACCACTTTGAAAAACGCTTGCGGAACACGCACCGGACTGCGACCGATCACGCCATCCTGCATGCCGAACACGGGCCCGGTGATGATGACGAGATCGTTGCGCTCCAGAACCCAATTGCGGATGTTCTCCTCGAGGCGCGCCCAGGCGCCGCGATTGAGGGCGGGATTCTGCGGGGCGATATTCGAGAGGTAGAAACTCTCGACCATCGCTTGATTGCTCCAAGTGAGATTACCGGCTGGCGCCATATGCCCGCGGTCATAGCCCGAGCCCGAGTAATCTTCGAGCTCTGCTCGTCTGCCGGGAAGTAGATCCGGGTCAGCACGAAAGTTGTCGGTACGTTCGACGCCACCGTTGAGCGAACTGAGTCCGATGCGTTCGATCACCCACAGCGGCGTTCGTGAGCGTGGGTCGTGCCCGATCGCGAAGCCCGTGCGACAAAGAAAATCGGTGCGCAGCGAGGGTGTGCCGAAATCGAGATAGGGTGGGCAGCGCTGATTGCTGTCGAACTGTGCAGGTCGCGTCTTGAGAATGAGCGCCGTGAAGCCTGCAGTGGGGGTCGGCGCCGACGGCGATGCCGTGGCGGCGGTGGTGCCCGGATTGGCGCTGGCGCCGCTGCTGCTACTGATCGCAACGGTTGTGGGTGCCGACCCACCACCGGAGCAGGCCGCAAGCAGCGCGGCGAGCAAGACGACAATCCACTGTCTTTGCATAGATTTGATCTGCATCACCCGAAATAGCCTCCGACGAGGTCTTGGTTTCGGGCGAGATTAAGCCATTTCTCTCCTTGACGGGGAGCGCACCGCGTCTGGATGCGGAATCGCTCAGCGCGGGCAAGTCGCCGGGGCAGCTACGCCACTGGCCCGTGCTGCGGCCACTTCCTTGCGCGCCGTTTCGAGATCGCTGCGAAACTCCGACTCGGCTTGCAAGCGTGCAAATACGGCGGCTGCGAGCACACGACCCTGCTCGACGTCGCTCGGCCAATGCACATTGCAGACTTGGCGGCTGTCACCGAAGTCGATGCCGCGGCGGATCACGGCATCGGTTCGATCCGGGGCGACACTGGCGAGAATCAGACCCCAGCCGAAACCGTAGGCACTGTGACCCGAGGGATATGACCCGTCAATTCGCAGGGTATCGATTTCATTGGGTGTGCAGGGTGGCTTGCCGTTGACCATAAACGGTCGTGGTCGCAGGTACTTTTGTTTGACCGGGCGAGTCGAGAGTTCGAAATCGGCGAGCGACCGTCGCAGTAGACGGTAAAGGCCGGGTGTCGTCGCCTCGCCGATCTCGATACCTAGTGCGCAAGAAAACGAGGTGGTGACCCCGGGAAAAACCGTGGTGGCATCGATTTTTGCCTGTTCCTGGCGCGCTGAATTTGCCGTTGCGCGGATGCGCTCGTTGCCCTCGCGGTCGCGCGCGGCGGCAGCAGATCGATACTGGAAGGCATCGCCGCCGACTGCAGGTAGCCGGGAAGCCGACCGGCTTTGATCATACGTTCACGCAGTGCGTCTTCGTTTGGATCACCAGCTTGAACGAGGGTGCTACCCATAGAAAATACCAGCAGGGCAAAGAAACATCGGTTCATGTCGAATCTCTCACGCGCGGGGTTACAAGATGGCGACTGCGCCAAGTAGAATCACCAGGCAGAACTACTGGGCAGGACGATGCGCGGCAAGCGCCGAGACCCGTACCGCGACACCGTTCAGGGCGGAGTTGCCGCTCAGCGCATCGATGAAGGTTTCATCGGTGAGATCGTTGACGCTGACACCCGCATGCTGCGTGGCAATCCGTAGTTGCAAGCCCGGCCGATGATGGCCCCAGCCATGTGGAATGCTTACTACGCCCGGCATCATTTCTTCGGTGACCTCGACCGGGATCTCGACCTTGCCGGTACGCGAGTTGACCGTCGCCACATCACCGCTGCGCAACTGACGACGCTCCGCGTCGCCCGGGTGCATGAGCAACGTGCAGCGCCGCGTTCCTTTGACGAACCGCTTGGCGTTGTGCAACCACGAGTTATTGGTACGCGGATCGCGGCGACCAATGAGCAAGAGGTCGGTTGTGTTCTCTGCGGCGTCGGCGTTGAAGTGGTTACGAAGTCGGTCGAGATCGGCAACGAGGGGAGCTGGCACCAGGTTGATTCTTTGCTGCGGTGTTTGCAGTCGAGCGGGCAGACAAGGCTCGAGGGGTCCGAGGTCGATGCCATGCTGGTTGTCGATCACACGACCTAGCGTCAGCCCGCGCGAAAATGGATTCCATCCGGCACCGCGGCCACCCAAGCGTATGCCGAGCGCGACACTGCGCCGTGGGGTGAGCCAGCGATCCAGCCACCCCTTGAAAAGTCCGGGTTTGCGGCTCGGGTCGTACTTCCCGAGGCTCGAGATCAAGCGTTCAAAGATTTGCCAATCGTGCAGGGCATCCGCAGCTTTCTCGAACAGCGGTGTCGAGTAACGCACAGTGTTGCGGATTGCGAGCACATGAAAGATCAAATCGAAATGATCGCGCTCTAGTGCGTAAGTGGGCGGCAGGATCAGGTGGGCGTGTCGCGTCGTCTCGTTGATGTAGAAGTCCACCGACACCATGAATTCGAGACCGGGCAGTGCCGCT
>VGUP01000077.1 GCA_016874175.1 Gammaproteobacteria bacterium
TCTAATCCCATTCCCTACGTCGTTGCGGATCGCTCGAAACGGTCATGGGCTACCCGTCCGTCGGTCAAAAAAAACTACGTGTCGCGACCTGTAAAGAACGGCAAGTGGCTTCGCTTTTTTTTGCGCTCGGATTATAGGGGCGAGCCTTCAGGGCATCAACGGATATGGGAAAGAATACCGTCGAGTTCGTCGAGCGAATTCCAGGCGATCACCAAACGACCCTTGCCCGACTTGCCGCTGGACTCGATCGAGACCTCGGCGCCCAAGGTCTCGGACAGACGATTTTCGAGGTCGCGGATGTTGGGATCCTTGCCCCCCGATGCGCCGGCCGCGGCCCCGGACAGGGCTGTGGACAAACTGAAGTCGGTATCCAGACCATCATCTTTTTTGGGCGGATTGATCAGCTGGCGAACCAATGCCTCGGTTTCTCGGACTGATAAGCCCTTTTTCGCAACCAATCGGCCGACTTCGATCTGCTGGCGCTCTTGCGTCAAACCAAGCAGGGCGCGCGCATGGCCCATCTCGAGTTCGCGTCGATCAACGAGTGCGGCGATCTCCGGCGGCAGCTCGAGCAGACGCAGCAGATTGCTGACGGCGGCGCGCGAGCGCCCCACGGCATCGGCAGCCTGTTGGTGGGTGACCTCGAATTCGCGGATCAGTCGATCGAGCGCCCGCGCCTCTTCAAGCGGGTTGAGATTCTCGCGCTGGATATTCTCGATGAGGGCCATGGCAATGGCGCTCTCGTCGGGCACGCGGCGGATGACCGCCGGGATGCTGTCGAGACCCGCCATCTGCGCCGCCCGCCAACGCCGCTCGCCGGCAATGATTTCGTAGCGCAGCGGCGCTGCCCCGGGAAGGGCGCCCGGCATCTCGATCGGGCGTACCACAATCGGTTGCACCACGCCTTGGGCGCGGATGGAATTCGCCAGCTCTTCCAGCGATTCCTGCCGCATGTCGACGCGCGGCTGATAACGGCCGCGTTGCAACACATCGAGCGGCAACTTGGCGAGTTCGTCGCCTGGCAGCACCGGAGCTGCCGCTGGACTCGTCGCCTGCGCGGCCGCCCGGCTCGCGCTCATCTGCCCAAGCAGGGCATCGAGACCGCGACCGAGAACGGGCTTCTTCTGGTTCATGCCCGTGATGATAACGGAGTCGGCTGCAAGGCCGCGGCGCTGGCTCGCGGCTGGTTTTCACCGATGCCGAGAAAGATCTCGCGAAAGGCGACATAGCCGAGGGCGCCGAGGAAACAATAGAGCAGCGGTACCAAAGGCGGCAGCAGCAGGGCGCAGGTGGCCGGCAAAATCATGAACAGCAGGGCGACCCCGAGCATCGCCCCCAGGTTGCGAATTTGCCCGGCCGCAGCCACTCGCCAGGCGTCGCGATAGGTGAGTCCTAGCAGCGTCATGCAAAGAAACTGGAAAAAAGATGTGAGCCCCGGAATGTTCAGGCCGAAATAACAAAGACCGAGTGCAAACGCGGAGTAGACGAACACCTGGCGCAGCGCGACGAACCAGTCGGCCGATAACACATCGACGGAGTTACGGTCGGTATAGAGGATGCTCCACCAGGCGACGCCGGGTTTGGCGAGCAGCAGCACCCAGACCAGGGCGCCGGCCATCGTGATGAGTGCCGAGAGCGTGAGCAGCACCCGCGCATGACTGCGCAACAATTCGAGCACGTCGGCGAGCACGATCCGCCCGCTGCGATCGAGCCTGGCGGCAATCAGCATGCAGGCCAGCAAGGCCGATACCGCGAGGACGCCGCTCAACAACGGCAAGTGATGGCCGACGAACATCCACAGGCACATGAGCAAAGTCAGCGCCGACCAAAAACCGAAACCCCGCCACAGCAGGTCGAGCGCCTGCCGCGACCAGCGTCGCACGGCGCCACGGCTAGCGGTCTGTAGTTCGATCAAAAGTGTGTCCCGTGCAGCGAACGAAATGCTGCGAAAGCCGTTCGATCATTGCACACTCCCACATCATGATCGACACCGCGGATCGTCTGGCCATTCACGAGCTCATCGGGCTCTACGGCATCGTCATCGATGAGCGGGACTGGTCGCGCATCGACGAGTTGTTCACCGATGATGTCCTCTATGACATGAGCGAGCTCGGGCTCGGTGTGCTGAAGGGCAAAGACGCTGTGCTGCAACTATGGCGCGATCGCGATGATCTGCATCCGCTCGCCCACCATGCCACCAACATCGTGGTCAGCGCCGAGGCCGACGGCAACTCGGCACAAGTGATTTCAAAGGGGCTGGGCGTTGGCCGCAAAGGTCGCGTCGGCAGTGTCACCTATCGTGACCTGGTGCGACGCACTGCGGTCGGTTGGCGAATCGCTCGCCGTCACGCGCGGCTGCGTCAGGCGGCAGATTCGGCGACCGGTGCTGCGGGCACGTCGCCACGACCGATCATTTCGCCAGCCAGCGCCAAATAGGCGAGGGCGCCACGCGAATCTTTGTCGTGCAGCAACGCCGGCTTGCCGAACGAGGGCGCCTCGGCAAGGCGCACGTTGCGCGGCACGATGGTGCGGAAAACTTTGTCGCCAAAATATTCGAGTAACTGTGCGCTCACTTCGTTGGCGAGGTTGTTGCGCGGATCGAACATGGTGCGCAGCACGCCCTCGATCTGTAGCTCGGGATTCACGGCCTCGCGGATCTGCTCGATGGTCGACATCAGCGCCGTCAAACCCTCGAGCGCGTAATACTCGCACTGCATCGGCACAAGCACACTGTCGGCGGCCACCAGCGCGTTGACCGTGAGCATGTTGAGCGAGGGCGGGCAATCGATGAGGATGACATCGAACTCGTCGCGTATCGTCTTGAGGGCGTTGCGCAGCCGAATCTCGCGACCGACGGGCAGCGACAGCAGCTGCACCTCGGCCGCGGTGACATCCTGATTGGCGGCCAGCAGTGACATCGGCGGCGTCTCGAGCGCGATGAGCGCTTCGCGCAACGTGCAATCGCCGACCAACACCTCGCCCACACCGCGCACGAGCGTATTTTTTTCGACGCCGCAGCCCATGGTTGCGTTGCCCTGCGGATCGAGATCGACCAACAGCACACGGCGCCGCGTCATCGCGAGCGATGCAGCGAGATTGACGGCGGTGGTGGTCTTGCCGACGCCGCCCTTCTGGTTGGCGACAGCGATAATGCGGGCCATCCGGGCAGTCTAGCGCAAGGGCGCTGCGCCAGCCGACCGCCGCAGCACGATCACATGGCGCTCTTCGCCAAGCCCGGGGATGTGCAGCTCGCGGTCTTGCTCGATGAGCCAGTCGGCTGGCAAACCGGCGCGCTCATCGGCAGAGCGTCGACCCTTCATGGCGAGCACCCGCGTCGCCGGACCACAGAGCCCGGCCACTTGCTTGACGAGCTCGCTTAACGGGGCAAAAGCACGAGCGACCACGGTGTCGAAAACCTTGGTCGGTGCGTAGGTCTCGGCTCGCGCATGCAGGGGCTCGACGTTGGCGAGGCCGAGTGTGCGCGCCGCGTGCGCCACGAACCGTACCTTCTTGCCGTTGGAATCGAGCAGCGTGAAATGTCGAGTGGATTCGACGATGGCGAGCGGCAGCCCCGGAAAACCGGCCCCGGTGCCGACATCGATGATGCGTTCGCCCGCAAGCAGCGGCCATACGGAAAGGCTGTCGAGCAGATGGTGCGTGATCATCTCGGCACGCGCCGTGATCGAAGTGAGGTTGTAGCTACGATTCCAGCGCGCCAATTCATCGAGCAGTGCGAGCAGACGGGTCGCCATCGCGGTCTCGAGTGTGACCCCGAGCGTCGCCGCGCTCGCGATCAGCGCGTGTGCCTCTGCCGATGCGCCACTCACAGGCTTGGGCTCAGGAGCCGATTTTGACCACGGTGCGTCCGGTGACCGTGCCCTGCAAATAGGCGTCAAAGGAACCCGGCAACTCGTCGAACGCAATGGTACGAGTGGCAATGCGCTCGAGGTGTCGCGGCTTGAGATCGGTCGCAATGCGATTCCAGACCACGAGCCGCATCTCGCGTGGCGTCGCCGAAGAATTGATACCGAGCAGATTGACGCCGCGCAGGATGAACGGCATCACCGTGGTGTGCAGCTCGACACCGCCCGCCAGACCAATACTGGCGATGTTGCCCCAGTTGTCGACCGTGCGGGTGAGCCAAGTGAGCGTCTCGCCACCGACGTTGTCGATGGCACCAGCGAAGCGCGCCGCCTCGAGCGGGCGCTTGCCGTAGTCGATCTCTTTTCGCAGCAGCACCCGCGCCGCGCCCAGCGACTGCAAATAATCGATCGACTCGGCTTTGCCGCTGACGGCGATCACTTCGTACCCGCGCCCGGCGAGCATGTCGATGGCGATACTGCCGACACCACCGGTTGCACCGGTCACCACGATCGGTCCTTTGGCAGGCGTTTGGCCGTTGTGCTCCATGCGGTGGATCGCCAGCGCCGCCGTGAACCCGGCCGTACCCAGTGACATCGCCTTGAAAGCGCCGAATCCGGGCGGCAGCGGGATCACCCATTCGCCTTTCAGTCGCGCGTATTCGGCATAACCCCCGTCGTGCGTCTCGGAGAGACCGCAGCCGGTGACAAGCACGTGATCGCCGGTTTTGCAGCGCGCGTCGGTCGCGCTCTCGACCACTCCCGCCAGATCGATGCCGCCCACCAAAGGATATTTGCGCAGGATCCGGCCGGCGCCAGTCACTGCGAGCGCATCTTTGTAGTTGATGTCGGAGTAAAGCACGCGCACCACGACCTCACCGGGCGCAAGATCATCGAGCGTCAGCTGCTCGAAACGTCCGCCGATTTTCTGGTCGATTTCGTGGATGCGATAAGCCTTGAAGGTCTTGTTCATGTTGCGCTCCCGAGGTTCAGACACGCCGACGGCGCGCGAGCCAGGCCAGCAGGCCGTCGGTGTTGAGCTCGACATCACCGTCCAGCCAAAGTTCGGCGGTCGACTCTGCCACCGTCGAACCAAACCGACGCAGCTCGCCATGGATGATTTTTTTGACACCGGCACGAATGTTTGGCCGCGCCGCTGCCGGCGACAACGCCTCGTGGGCGAGCGCCACTTGCACGTGCGCTTCGATCATGCGCACGAGATCGACGGCGATTCGGTCGAGCTCGGTGATGCGTGCATAGTGCGTCAGAAATGCCGCTTGCGGACGCCGCGCCGCGATACGCCGAACCGAATCGATGAGTTGCGCGGGATCGAATTGCGACGGACTCGTCGTCGGTACCGCAAACGCCCGGCCATCGACATCGAGTGCGCGGTATGACAGCCCGAAGGTATCGCCCGGGAAAACACTGTTGCTGCCGAGATCAAAGAAAGCCTGGTGATGCAGCGCGTGTCCCGGCGTATGCATGATCTCGAACTCGCGCTTGCCGAGTTGCAGACGCTGACCCTCGTGAGTCTCGAGTACGCGCCTGGCGTCAATCGGCAACAGTTCACCGTACAGTCGGTCATAGTTGTCGCGCCCATAAACCGCAATCGAGGCTTCGATGAGCTTGCGCGGATCGATCATGTGCGGCGCGCCACGCGGATGCAGCACCGCGCGTGCATTCGGCAGCGCCTGCAGCAATTGACCCGCGCCACCCGCATGATCGAGATGCACATGGGTCAGCAGCAACCAGTCGACGTTTGCGCGCGCGATACCGAGTTCATCCAGCGCCTCGAGCAAACGCGGTACCGAATGTACAGTACCGCAATCGACAAACGCTGCGCGATCGCCCTCGACGATCAGATGCGCGGCGTCGAATAGCGGCTGGTGATATTCGGTATCGATGGCATGAGTGCCGTGCTCGTAGCAATGAGTGATCATCGATCTGGTCCCTTGTCGAGCACGTCCTTCCACTTTTCTTCGAACGCCCAGACGTCACCGAAGCCCACCATGCGGCAAAACTCGTCGAAACTGAACAGCGGCACTTGGGGCGAAACGCTAGTGCCTGTGCTCTTCAGTTGTTGCATGGCGCGTTCGATCGCAGCACTTGCCGACAGCGCCGCCAACGCGGGCCAAATCGCCAGACGATAGCCGAGCGCCGCAAGCTCGCGCGCAGGGCGAATCGGCGTCTTACCCCCATCAGACATGTTCGCCATCAACGGCGCAGCGATCTCGGCGCAGGCGCGACGCATCTCGTCCTCGGACTGCAGCGATTCGACGAATACGATATCGGCACCGGCCGCGGCATAGGCCTGCCCGCGCAGAATCGCTGCCTCCAAACCGAGACCCGTGCGAGCGTCGGTCCGCGCGATCACCAAAAAATTCGGATCGAGTCGCGAGTCGACCGCCACCTTCACCTTGGCGACCATGTCGGCGAGCGGAATGACCCGCCGATACGGCGTATGCCCGCATTTCTTTGGGAATTCCTGATCTTCGATCTGGATCGCGCTCACCCCGGCGCGCTCGTAGCCGCGCACCGTATGCTGCACGTTCAACAGACCGCCGAAGCCGGTATCGGCATCGGCGATCACCGGTGCCGTCGATTTTTCGACGGCCTTGGCAACACGCCCGATCATGTCGGTGTAGGTCGCGAGCCCAGCATCGGGGATCCCGAGGTGCGAGGCGGTCAACCAGAAGCCCGAGGCATAGACCGCATCGAAACCCACGCGCTCGGCGAGCATCGCCGAAATCATGTCGAACACCCCGGGGGCGACGATGAAATCGCCGGCATCGAGTTTCCGTTTCAGGCGCGGGTCAGCCATCGTCTCTCCGCCGCAAGATTGACCGTGGAATTGGGCCGTGGGATTGGAGTGTATTTGGAGGTCGGGCACCATAGCAGACATGCCCTACCCTGACATCGGCCGCGCGCCCGGCCTGCTGCGCGCACTTTTCGTTCTGACGATCCTGCTGCTCAGCAGCTCGAGCGGCGCCGCGGCGCGCGAAACCCGCGGCAACCTAGTGCTTGATGGGGTTCCCGAACACTCGCCGCGCGTGCTCGCCACACTTGATGGCTGGCTCAGCGGACGCAGCGCGAGCTTTCAGGATTTCTTGCCTGACGGCAGCATCCTTATCAGCACGCGTTTCGGCGATGCCGAGCAAATACACCACGTGGCAAAACCCGGCGCTGATCGCCGTCAGCTGACTTTCGATAGCGACCCCGCCGCGAGTGCGAGCGCCAACCCCGCCTCACTCGCCCGGCAAATGCTGTTCGCGCGCGATCGCGGTGGCAACGAAAACGCGCAACTTTATTTGCAAGATCTCGACACCCGCCAGGTTCGTCGCCTCACCGACGGGCAGTCGCGACACGGCGGTGCGCTGTGGTCGCGCGACGGTCGTTACATTGCCTTCCAGGGCAATGCGCGTAATGGCGTGAATCAGGACGTCTACATCGTCGACGTTGCCAGCAATGCTGCGCCGCGACTGGTGATCGCCTCGCAGGGTCAAACCTGGACACCACTTGATTGGTCGGCGGATGGTCAAAGATTATTGCTGCTCGATTATCGATCAGTGACCGATGCCACTTTGTATGTCGCTGACCTCGCGACCGGTGCGTTCAAGGCCGTGGTGCTGGCGGCGAATCCGGCCAAGCCTGCGCCGCAAACCGGGATCGGCAGCGCGCGCTTCGCCGCCGACGGTCGCGGTATCTGGCTGAGCGCTGACCTCGGCGGTGAGTTTCGGCAGCTGCGTTACCTCGATTTGCTTGACGGCAATCTGCGCACCCTGACCGCCGACCTGCCGTGGGATATCGACGACTTCGAGGTCAGCAGCGATGGTCGATGGCTGGCCTATGTCGCCAACGTCGATGGCTACAGTGAACTACGCATCGCCGATCTCGGCGCCGGCACCACGCGCACCGCCAAAGGCCTACCGCCGGGCATCCTCTACAACCTGCGCTTCGATCGTCAGGGCACGAAGCTCGGCATGACGCTCGAAACGCCGACCGCGCCGCGCGACGCTTGGACCTATGAAATCGAGACCGAGCAGGCGACACGGTGGACGACGAGCGAAGTGGGGCTGGTCGACCCGGCGCGTCTGTCGCCCATGGAGGTGTTTCGTTATCCGACTTGGGATCGGATCGGCGGCGCACCGAGGCGTATCCCCGCCCTGATCCAAAAACCCGCCAAGCCCGGACGTCATCCGGTGGTGATCGATATTCATGGTGGTCCCGAGGGTCAATCGCGACCGGGCTACAGCCCTTTCCTGCAATACCTCACGGCCGAGCTCGGCTACGCCGTGATCCAGCCCAACGTGCGCGGTTCGACGGGCTATGGCCGCAACTACACGATGCTCGACAACGGTCGCTTGCGCGAGGACTCGGTGCGCGACATCGGTTCACTTTTGGTGTGGATCACCGCGCAACCCGATCTCGATGCCGATCGCGTGGTCGTGATGGGCGGCTCTTATGGCGGCTACATGGTGCTCGCGTCGCTGATCGCCTACGGCGATCGCTTGCAAGGTGGCATCGACGTCGTGGGCATCAGCAACTTCGTGACTTTTCTCACCAACACCGCAGGCTACCGCCGCGATCTGCGCCGTGCCGAATATGGTGATGAACGTGATCCTGCGATGCGTGCGTTGCTGCGCCGGATTTCACCGCTGGAGCGCGCCAGCGCCATCCGCCGACCCTTGCTGGTAGTGCAAGGCCTCAACGATCCGCGCGTACCCGCCTCGGAAAGCGAGCAACTAGTGAAGAAAGTGCGCGAGCAGGCGGGCGAGGTGTGGTACCTCGCGGCCAAAGATGAAGGTCACGGCTTCCGCAAGAAAAACAACCGCGACTTTTATTTGAAAACCGCCGCGACCTTTTTGGAGCGGATCAGCGCTTCGCGGTAGCGGGCGCCGGCCGCTTCGATGTCTCTAGACCCGGGCGCTGCGCCGAGTAGTAAGCGGCGATGGCCTTGATGTCTGCTGCCGAAAGCTGCGACGCAAAGCCCGCCATGATCGCGTTCTTGCGCCCGCCACGTTGGTAGTCGGTCAGCGCGCGCACCAGATAGTCCGGGTGCTGGCCGGCGAGCGTCGGGTATTGCGGCGTGATGCCGACGCCGTCGCTGCCATGACAAGCCACGCAGGTCTGCGCCGCTTCGGGAGCCTTGCCCACCGGCTGCGATGACGAGGTCGGTTGCACTGCCGGGCCGGCAAGAAAGGTGGCCATGTCGGCCAGCTGCGTATCGGTCCAGTTCGCCGCATTGGCATACATGGTGGCGTGGCTACGCTCACCGCTGCGGTAGGCCTGCAATGCGATCACGAGGTACTCGGGATGCTGACCCCGCAACTTCGGCACGCTGTAGGTGGGGTAAGCGTTGCGGTAATTCGGGATGCCGTGGCAGCCGAGGCAGGTGTACGCGAGTTTCGCGCCACGTTCGGCGTTACCTTCGGACTGAGCGAACGCGGACGGTGCGGCCAACGCCGCGACCAAGGAAAGCGCCACGAGGAACTTCGACACCGTAACCCCCGGAACCCGTATCAAGCAAAAAACAGGCCGCGATGTTAAGGTTTCGGCGCCTGAATTGCCACCGATCAGGGGTCGCATGATCGCCCTCATCCAACGCGTCACCGAAGCCAGCGTCAGCGTCGCGGGCGAGCGAATTGGCGCCATCGGACCAGGCTTGCTTGCTCTGGTCGGCGTGCGCCCGGCCGATGACGAGCAGACCGCGCAGCGGTTACTCGAGCGCCTGCTCGACTACCGGGTGTTTGCCGATACCGAAGGCCGCATGAACCGGTCACTGAGCGATACGGGGGGTGGCTTGCTGCTGGTGCCGCAATTCACCCTCGCAGCCGATACCCGCAAGGGGAATCGGCCAGGTTTCAGCACGGCAGCGGAACCTGCCCAGGCAGCACGTCTGTTCGAACATCTGTGCGCTATCGCACGCGCCGGCCATCCGCAGGTCGCCACCGGCCGCTTCGGTGCCCGCATGCAGGTTGCCCTGGTGAATGACGGTCCCGTGACGTTCTGGCTGCAAACCCCGGAAAACGTCTAACATCGGCACATCGTCAACGCCGCAGATAGCAGAGGTCGCTATGGGAATCGGAATGCGCGAATTAATCATCATCCTGCTGGTGGTCCTGCTGGTGTTCGGCGCGAGGAAACTGCGCTCCATCGGCGCCGACCTCGGCGCGGCCGTCAAAGGCTTCAAGAAAGGCATGGACGATGGCGATGCCGAAGAAAGCCTGAAGCAGATCAAGCAGGAAGCGGCCGACGCGGATTTTCCGGAATCATCGGCTAAGACCGCGGCGAACAAGCCTGCCGATCGCAACGACTGATTGCGCCCGCCGCCTGCGGGCCTGAGAAAACATGTTCGAAGTCGGCTTCAGCGAACTGCTGCTGATCATGGGCCTCGCGCTGCTCGTGCTCGGCCCCGAAAAATTGCCCAAAGTCGTTGGCGAGATCGGCCGGTGGATGGGCCGCGCACGCGCCATGGCCCGACAGTTTCGCGAGCAACTCGAAGACGAAGCGGCCGAGAGCAGTCGCCGCCGTGCAGCAGCGACGTCTTCGAACACAACGCCCGCAGCTGAACCTGCTCCTGCCGAACCTGCTCCTGCCGAACCTGCTCCTGCCGCGACAGCGCCCGTAGACGCGTCAATTACGCCGTCTGCCGCGGAACCCGCGCCCAAAGCAGGGCCTGACAGCACGCCATGAGCGGCGAGCCCGAACAACTCGCCGAAGGTACGCTGATCTCGCATCTGCTCGAGTTGCGCGATCGCTTGCTACGCGCATTTTTGGCGGTCATCGTGGCCTTTGTGCCAATCGCGTTCTTTTCCAACGAAGTATTCACGCTGGTCGCGCAGCCGCTCATCGACAAACTGCCCGTCGGTTCGTCGCTGATCGCCACCAGCGTGATCTCGCCCTTCATGACGCCGTTCAAGCTGGCGTTTTTCGTCGCGCTGTTCGCAGCCATGCCCTATGTGCTCTATCAGGTCTGGGCATTCGTGGCGCCCGGCCTTTATCGCCGCGAAAAACGTTTCGCGCTGCCGCTATTGGTGTCGTCGATCATCCTGTTTTATACGG
>VGUP01000078.1 GCA_016874175.1 Gammaproteobacteria bacterium
CCTCCCTCGATAGGTGATTTCGCAGCTGCAATGGGGGATTGCCTGGATGCGCTCGGAATCGGTGAAACTGACGTCATGGGATATCACACCGGCTCAAAGATTGCGGTAGAGCTTGCTCGGCAGCGATCGCAGCAAATCAAACACTTGGTATTGGTTTCGGCGCCGGTGTATACCGCCGAGGATCTGGCGCAAGTCCGAGTCGATAACGCAGTGCCGACGCCCGAACCGAGCGGCGAGTTCTTGAAGCAGATTTGGCAAGCACTTTGGCGTTGGCAAGATAAAGCTGTTACGCCAGAGGCCCTGATGCATTCATTTCCGGATCATTTGCGTGGCGGTGATCGTCGGGCTTGGGGTCATCAAGCGGCTTTCGCCTATACCTATCCGCCACACATCGCAGACATAATGGCGCCTATTCTGGTGCTGAATCCCGAAGACGATCTCGTCACCTACACCCGACGAATTGCGCCCTACCTGAAAAACGGGCGAGTGCATGAACTGCCTGGGCGGAGTCACGGTTTTCTTGATCTCCATCCGTCCGAGGTCGCGGCCATCGTCCGACCTTTTCTCGATCGGAACGACGGCCGCTGATACGTCGATAATTGTTGGTATCGATCAGTTCCCGGTACCGAACCGGGTAGTGACGGAGATTTTCACGGTCGGCGGCAGATTGGCGTTCAGCAGACTGGATGCTGTTGCTGACCAATAGCTTTCATCCGTGACGTTATCGGCATAAAGACGGAACGTCGTTGAGTTGCCGGCGATTTCCGTGTCATAGCGCGCGCCTATATCGTAGGCGGTATAGCCTTCCGCGAAGGCGATGTTTGCCTGATTGATCGCACGATTGCCCACGTGAAACATGCCGGCGGAAAGGCTCAATCCGGGGATCGCGGCAACCCGATACTCGGCGAACAGCGACGCGCTGAACTTTGGTGCGTTTTCCGGGCGCAGGCCGCGCAGTGCGGCTGTCGCCGTGCGTTCCTGTTTCGCATCGAGCGTCATGGCCGTGAAATAAAGCGACAGTGATTCACCGACTTCACCCGCCGCACTAAGCTCAAATCCTTTGTATGAAGTGCGGCCATCTTGTACGAAGCGGTTGATAGTCGTGTTGACGAACGACGATGCACGATCGATATCGAAATAGGCAACGGTTGCCAATACTTTGCCGAGCTCGGCTTTGACACCGATTTCATATTGCTCGGAAGTATTTGGCGGGAGCACTTCACCCGCATTCACCTGTGCGGCTCCTGCGATGCCGCCTTCTTCAAGACCTTCGATGAATGTACCGTAGATACTAAGGTTTTGCCGAGGCTTGATGACCACGCCCACAGCAGGCGTCGTTTCTTTGACGGCATAACTCGTTCGGCTGGTTGGCGCAACGAGCACTTGGTTCACGCTCGAATAATCAGCGCGTCGCAACCCGATGAGCACCTGCAGCCATTCATCGTAGGAAATCCGATCAAAGGCATAGAGACCCTTGTCGGTAATGGCCGAGGCGGTTCTTACTACGCGTGCCGGTAAGGGCAGCGCTGGCAGCGCCACTTTACGGAACAGATTAGGCTGAAAAGTGGATGCGGCGCAGGTTGCGCTGGCCGGTGTCGGGAAGTTGCACGTCGGATTGGTCGGGACCTCTGTTTCTCGTTTGTTGTGGGTGTAGCCGAAGGTGACTTCGTGCTTCAGCGCCCCTGTGAAGAACGCCCCGGAGAGTTCGCCACGATAGTTGTTGTTTTCATTGACGTTGCCATTGGTGAGTGTCACTGCAATACGACCATCGCCCGTGGTCAAATTGAAGTTCTGAAACTGCGAAAAATACCGATCGCGTTTCAGATACGAGCGCCCGGCCTGAGCGCTGAACTCCCAATCGCGCGCAAAGCGGTAACGTGCCGACAACAGCACATTATCTTCATAGCCGTCGCCTTGTTGCCATTCACCACCGAGGTTGCGCTTCGCATCCGGCAATGGCGGCAGGATCGGTGCTGCACCGGCAGCCGGCGTGGCAACGAAATACGTCGTCGGTTCAGACATCGATTTTTCGATGTGCTCGACATCTAACTGCAGGGTGAGCGCGTCGGTTGGCTTCCAATCGGCGGCGACGCTGACGAAACTGCGATCGCCTTTGGTTTCATCCACACCGATATCAAGATCCGCGGTCAACGCATTGACGCGGATGCCGAAGCGGCCGTCATCGCTTTGTTGACCGAAGTCGATATGACCACCTAGCGTGCCGTGCTGATTCGCGAATACCGTGACGTCAAAAACTCGCTCGGCCGGAGGGCGCTTGCTTGTCAGGTTGACGATTCCGGAAGGTGTGGTGAAACCGTAATAAAGTGCTGATACCCCTTTCAACACTTCGACACGTTCTTTGTTCTCGAGCGGAAGGTCGATCAGGTTGACGACGGGCAAAGACCCGTTGAGACGATAGTTACCCCGATTTTCAACGACGATGCCGCGTACCGACATATTGGAGTAGATGGCATTATTCAATTGCGCGGAGGTCACACCCGCAGTGTTGCGCAATGCATCATGAAGCTGGGTGGCTTGTTGGGCATCGAGCAGCTCGCGCGGCAATACGTTGACTGTCAGGGGAGTGTCGATGAGTTCTGCACCGCGGAAGGTGCCCGCCTGCACAAGATCCGCACCAAAACTTTTGCGTCTGTCGGCAGTGATGACGATTTCTTGCAGCAGACTTTCGTCTGCTCGGCCTTGTGTCGTCGCGGGTCCTTGCGCGGCGGCTTGTCCTCCGACAGATATCCCTGCGATGACCAAGGATGCGACGGAGACCGCCGAGCGTGATTGCTTGTATTCCATGATGAGTTGACCTCCGGTCATTTACCGCTTTGTTATTCCCCAAAAAATGGGTGTGGCACCGCGCCATGTGCGAAGACCAGCGACGCCCGGCGCGGCTACCGAGATCGAGGTTCCGTTATAAAGACCGATGATTGGCAGATCTGCTGCCATCAGCCGGTGCAGCTCTGCGAATTGCATGATGCGACGGTTCGCGTCTTGTTCTTTGGCTGCCGCAGCAAGAACGCTTTCTGCTGTCTTGCTTTGCCACTGCACCGTCGGCCGAACGCCCTTGTCGCCAAGCAGCAAATCGTAGGAGAGAGCAGGATCGACCCGGCCCGAATAGCCGAAAGAAGACAACTGAAAATGACCCTGCTGGTAGTTCGACAACTGCGTGGCCCAGTCGAGCACGGAAATCCGCGGATTCATGCCGACAGAGCGCAGCATCGCATGCACCATCACGGCGTTATCGAACATGTTTCGAAACAAACGATTTGTTTGAATCTCGATCGGTTGACCCGAATAGTTGGCGGCACGCAGTAACTGCCGCGCACGCTCCGGGTTGTAAGCAGGGAATACGTCATGTTCGGCGCTGCGCAACACCGACCCGAGCGGTACGGCCGAAGCGTTGCTGCGTGACACACTTTCGGTCGCCGTACGGGCCAAACGCGTCCGATCAATGGCATGAGCGATGGCTGCGCGAATTCGCGGATCGCTGATCAGTGGATCTCGGGTTTGCATCAACAGCACAGTCCACCCGAGTAACGGCTGCTGGTGCACGGTGATTCCCGAGCGATTCGCTACCCCCGAGAGGATGCTGACCGGTTGATACGACAGCACATCGATATCGCCCGCATTGAAAGCCGCCAGTGCAGAATTTGGGTCCGGGATGACCGTAAATCGCACACGATCAACCAAGGCGTCCCGCCGGCCCGCGAGCCCATCGACGGGTATCGTGCTTGGCCGATAGGCGGTATATCGGTCGAGCACCAAATCACGGCCCCGCCGCCATTGACCAAATTTGAAGGGCCCAGTCCCCACCGGCTGCCGCCATCGCCCCGCAGAATCCACACTCGAGCGCCCGTAGGCACCGGCCATGCACTGAATGCTCGCGAGGAGAGGGAGAAACAAAGCCGAAGGCTCAGCCAAGCGAAAGCGGACTGAATAACGGTCCACTGCGCTGACATCCAACAGCCTGACTAGCCCGCCCGACCCGGCGTCGCCTACGAAGGCTTGTCGGCAGTACCAGCGGGATTCCGTCGCCAGAAACCGGGACCAATTCCAGGCCACGACTTCTGCATCGAATTCGGTTCCGTCGTGGAAACGTACATTTTTTCGCAGCGAGAAAACGTACGATCTGCCGTCGTCTGTCACCGCCCAATTTTCGGCCAGCATCGGTGCCACGGAGAGATCGTCACGCAGTGTCACCAGCGTTTCGACGACATGACTCATGATGGCGTCAGCGGTATCGTCACGATTGACGCCCGGCTCCGAGCTGCGCAGGTCAGAGCCGGCAGACACCCGCAACTCGACCGCCGATGCGAGCGCCGGGAAGATCACGAGTGTGGTGAAAAATGCCGCTGCGGCGATCAGCCTGAGCATGGTGTTGTCCCCGATTCCGAGGAAACTATGAACTATATGTTTACAAAGTGCAATTTCGGATTTCTCGCATGACCAAAAGTACAGCGATCGCCAGTCGTCTGCAGCGATCCACGGCCGAGCGGATACTCGAAATGCTCGCCACCAACGAGACACGAGTCGGACAGCATCTGCCGGAAATCGAACTCGCCGCTGCGCTCGGTGTATCGCGGACCCCGGTCCGCGGTGCGCTTCGCTTGCTTACGCGCCGGGGAGTACTCGAGTTTCAACCGAACCGCGGATTTTTTCTGAAGAAAGTCCCGATCGCGCGAGCCGCTGCAGCGCTGCTGGTGCCGGCGCCATCCAACGAAGATACGCTGTGCATTGCCATTGCCCGTGACCGACTGAAAGGCAAACTTGCAGACGAGTGCTCCGAAGCGGATCTGATGCGACGGTATCGTGTCTCGCGGATAACCGTTACCGGTGTCCTGCGTCAATTGGCGTCCGTGGGAATGGCTGAGCGTAAGCACGGACACGGATGGTCATTCATCTCGGCGCCGTCTGCGACCAACAGCGTTCTCGACAGTTATCGGTTTCGAATGATCATCGAGCCCGCCGCATTACTCGAACCGAAGTTCGCACTCGATGACAACTGGATTATGTCGATGCGCGAACGTCATAAAGAATTTCTCGACGAATATCTCAAGTTTTCACCCGTCAGCTTTTTCGAAATGAATGCGGAGTTTCATGAAGAGCTGGCACGCGCCTCTGGCAATGTGCATATGCATGGCGCGGTCGTGCAGCAGAACAAGTTGCGCCGCTTTATCAATTACGACTGGAAATATGGTCGCGATCGCGTTGCAGTGTCGGTTCGTGAGCACCTCGACATACTCGATGCCCTCTCTTCGCGAGACCAGGAGTGGGCATCACAACTGCTGCGACGCCACATTGCAGGCGCTGCACGGGTCAGACCTATGGGCGACGCGGACGCTTGAGAAACGACCAAACTCCAGACACGATCAGCAGGCAGAGACCGATGGCGGTGAGGACCCAGAGATAACGCAGCCATCCGGTCAAGCTGCCGACATGCAACGGATAAAGGGTGTCGTCATAGGCCGCAGCGATGTCATCGCGTCGCGCATCGCTGAGTTTGCCAAACTTGCCTGAAGCAACGTCTACCTCGAGCAACGATCGCCCGTTGGGGTGCGACTCGCCGGGCAACCGCAGTTTGAAAATCCATGCCGAGTTGTCGGCGGAGCTTCGTAGCGGAGAAACCTGGGAGATTCGCACTTGGGGGTAGGCCTCGCGAACCGCTGCAATCGCGTCGGCAGAATCGCCCGGACCGAATCGTCTGAGCTCAACTTCGGTGAGCGGAGCAATCGTCGCCAATGGCTTGAGCCAATACCGAATAGTCGGATTGTGCGCTAGCAGCCCACCAGCGGACATTTGCATGATGGCGGGAATGACGATCAGCGCTCCGATCGCCAAGTGCGTACCCAAGAGGCGTGGGCGGCTGGCGCCGGGAAATAACGCCTGCCAACGCCACTGCGCCCGTCCTGGCCACCAAAGAATCAGTCCGATGAGTGCAATGAGAACGAATAGCGGTGCGAAAACTCGTATGAGTAAATCGCCGAACCCACCGACCAGTAACTCGGTATGGAGCAGATAAAGTGAGTGCTCCAATTGCAGTCGAGGACCCGCTTCATGGACAGCGCCTGTCGAGGCGTCAAAATATTCGATCTCACCATTCGTCCACTCGACTGTATGTAACGGGCGCTCTTCGTCACCGACCAGAATGACGCTCGCCTCACGCATCCGCGACGTAAGCAACAGCGTAGCGAGCCCGACATCCGGAGTGATCTCGGTCATCAGGCTCGGCGCAAACAAATCGTTTTTGAACAGCAGTATTCCGCCGGTGGTGACCAGCGCCAGCAACGGGGCAGCGAGCGCAAGCGACAGCCACGCATGCGCGTTGGCCAGTAATCTACGGTTCATGAGAAAACTGCCTTGGGTCGGACGATCCCGAGATGAGACGGTACCCTGACCCCTCAGGCACGAGACGGGGTCCACAGGCGAGCAAAGCACGGGTATAAGGATCACGCGGCGCCGAGAGGACTCGGCTCGCTGCGCCCTCCTCGAGAATTTGTCCGTTGCGCAGCACGATAACTCGATCTGCGATGCGGCTGACGACAGCCAGGTCGTGGGTGATGAACAGCAAGCCGAAGCCTTTTTCGCGCTTCAGCGTATCGAGCAGCGTCACGATCTGCTCCTGAATGGTGACATCGAGCGCGGATACGGGTTCGTCTGCAATGATCAACTCTGGACTGAGGACCAGCGCGCGCGCGATGGCGACGCGTTGTCTTTGTCCTCCCGACAGTTCGTGCGGATATCGCGTCCACGTCGTTGAAGAAAGTCCAACATCGTGCAAGGCACGATGGACGGCATCGATTCTTTCGCGACTCGAGAGTCCGCTATGTCGCAAGCCCTCACCAACAATTTTCTCGATGCGCATTCGCGGGTCGAGAGAGGATGAGGGATCCTGAAAGATTGCCTGCACGCGTCGCCGTACTGCGATTCTTTCGCCGCCCGTTCGTTGAGCCCACGTTTGGCCATCAACCATGACAGTGCCGGATGCGCTTGCAAGCAAACCGAGTGCGGCCAGTGCAAGGGTCGATTTGCCGGAGCCGGATTCGCCGATGATGGCGACGGTTTCACCCGCGTGAACTTTCAGTGAGGCGCGACTCAAAACCTCACGTGTCTGTGCTCGACGCCATCCGAAACGGACTTTTTGGAAACGCACCGTAAGCTGGTCGATCTCAAGGATGACGCGTCCGCAATCCGCAGTGTGCTCGGCAACAGCCCGTCGTGGGACAGCAGCGAGCAGACTGCGAGTTCGTTGATGTGCCGGACAACGCAACAATTCCGAAGTCGCTCTGTTTTCGACGACCGAACCCTGATCCATCACCATCACTCGATCTACGCGGTGAGCGACTTGCGCGATGTCGTGACTGATCAGCAGCAGACCGGAGTTTTTTTCCCGAGCATGACGTACCAATAAATCGAGAATTTCGTTGCCGACCAAAACGTCGAGCGCGGTCGCAGGTTCGTCCGCGATCACCATTTGCGGTTCAAGCAACATGACTGCGGCAATCAGCAGTCGCTGGCGTTGACCGCCAGAAAACTCGTGCGGGTATCGCCGTAATACTGACTCCGGATCTTTGATCTGTACAGCTGCTAAAGCCGCGTGAATTCTTTGGCTGAGCACAGCGCCAGCTCGCAACCCGCGGTGGTGGATCAGAGCCTCCGCGAGCTGCTCGCCGACCCGCATGGCCGGATTGAGAGAAAGCGTTGGTTCCTGCAGTACGAAACCGATTCCGGTGCCACAAATTGCAGCATGCGCTGCGGCACTCGCTGCGAGATCAACGCCTGCAAAACCGAAGTGCTCGGTTGCGACGACAGCGTTACGGGGCGGTAGCCCGACCAGCGCTTTTGCCAGCATCGATTTGCCCGAGCCGGACTCCCCGACCAGACCAACGATCTCGCCGGCGTTCATGGCGAGCGATACATCACTCAATATTGGCAGATCGCCACTCTCTGACCGGAGCTTCAAAGATAGTCCACGTATGTCGAGCAGCGGTGCCGTCACAAGTATCGCATCCGCGGGTCAAGACGATCGCGTAAAGCATCAGCCAGCAAGTTGATGCCAAGCATCGCTACGGAAATCGCGCTGCCGGGGATCACGATAAGGCCAGGTCGGATGTCAATGTACTGGCGACCATCGGCCATCATTCCCCCCCATGTTGCGGTGGGCGGCGGCATGCCGATGCCGAGAAAAGACAATGCAGTCTCTGCCAATAACGCTGTTCCAAAAATCGTACCGGCGGCCACGGTCAGCGGACTGATGCAATTGGGGAGCACGTGCCGCAACATCGTGTACCACTCGCCGTTGCCGAGGACCCTCGATGCTTTGACGTAGTCGCGTTCGCTTATCGATATCGCGGCGGCGCGAGTAATCCGCATCAAGCGTGGTGTAAACGCGATGGCCAGTGCGAATATGACACCGATTTCATTGGGTCCTGCAACCGCCATGATGCCAAGCGCCAGCAACAGCGCGGGGAATGCCATCAGCGCATCGCAAGCAAGCAATACGCCTCGCTCGATCCAGCCGCGGAAAAACGCCGCGGCACCGCCAAGGAACGCGCCAAGACATAGTGCCAAGACCGTGCTCAGCGCTGCGATGCCGAGTGATATCCCGGAAGCTCTCATCAAGCGTGACAGTACGTCGCGACCAAACTCGTCGGTCCCCAACCAATGGGTTGTACTGGCTGGCAGCAAGCGCCCATCAAGATTGATGTCGTATGGATCAAAAGGAGTCCAGATCATTCCCACCAGCGACACCACGCTGATCAGTCCGCACGCGGTCAAACCAAGCAAACTCCCCGGGCGCCGACGGCTTGTCATAGTCGAACTCGCGGATCGAGTACCGGATGAAGCAAATCGACAAGTAAATTCATGGCGATTTGCAGCGTAGCCACTAGCAGCAGCACACCTTGCACCACGGGATAATCCCGCTGAAAAACACTGTCGACCAGAAGTCGTCCCAGTCCGGGAAGTGCGAAAACGGTTTCAATGACTGCAGCACCGCCGAGCAAGGAGCCGAGCAGCATGCCTGCCAAAGTCAGTGTCGGCGCCAGTGCATTCGGAAAAGCGTGGCGCCATGCCACGCGCGTCTCCGGTAGCCCTTTCGCACGGGCGTGCATGATGTATTCGGCCTCCAGGACCTCGAGGCTGCTGGCACGCATCATGCGCAGCAGTTGACCGGTTTCGACGATGAGCAATGCTGCAGCCGGCAGAATCAGATAGCGGACCTGCGTTGTCCAGTTGTCATCGACGGTGACATAACCGACCGTCGGCAACCAACCAAGCTCTACGCCAAAAACCAGAATCAGTAATAGCGCAACCCAAAACCCCGGAACGGACAGCGAGACGATCGCCGCGACCGTGACTATGGAATCGAAACGAGATCCGTATTTTCTCGCTGCCAACAGCCCAGCCGGTAGTGCAAGACAAAGAGCAATGGCGAACACCGGTAGTACGAGTGTCACCGTAAATGAGAAACGCTCGATGATGGTTGGCAGCACGGGTTCATCGTTGGTCAACGACGTTCCCCAGTCACCACCGAGAAGCCGACTAATCCAATCAAAGAACTGCACGGCAAGAGGCTGGTTGAGGCCGAGCTGTTCGCGTAGTGCCGCGAGGGTCTCTGGGTCCGCGGCATCACCCAAAATAAGGGCAGCAGGGTCTCCGGGAATCAGACGCATGACTCCGAAGACAATCAAAGAAACGAGAAAAAGCGTTGGTAGAGCTAGAGCAAACCGCTTGGCAGCATAGGCGAGCAAGCGTTCGTTACTCCGGACACATCAGGACAGGCGATACTCGACGAACTCGTGCGGACCGTAGGGTCTCATTGCCACCCACATGATGCCGGCAGTCGTATCCATCAGCACCGTCGCAACGGTTGATGAGGATTTTCCGCCTGGGCCACTCACGGGCGAGCGACATACGGCACGCGGCGATCCAAACTTGTCTTGCATGGCTTCTTTCATGGTGAGCGTCGAGATATGACCATGATTGCGTTCGAGATGACGTCGGACGCGCAGGTCGCGATAGAGCGAGTCTCCATTGCTGATGACGCCCGTGTCGCGAACTTTGCTGCGCGCAGCGGCGGATACAAAATGATTGGCGTGCACCAGAATGTCGTTCTCCGGCGTTATCCAGAACACTTCGTCGGGTGTTGTCTCGAGGTCGAAAGCTTCACCGTCTTTGTGCGACAACATCAAATTGATGGAGAAAGCGCGCTCCGATTGCAAAACTTTCTCGAGTGCCGCACCCAAGGTATTTTGCGAAAGAATTTGGCGACGAATAACGGGGACGGGCAAACCCTCGCGAGAGCCGTCGCGATCGCATTCGAGAAAATTGCCCGTGATGGCCATACCCGCAGAGTTCATGCCCGCGCGAGCCATCATTCCAGCTTCGACGAAAATCAGCATTCGCGGCCCGTTGGCCGGGACGAGGCGCAGAACGACGGATGACTCCGCACATTCGTCACGCCAGTCCCAGTTTTGCACGTGCAGCAGATGAGCGTCACGGGTGGCTGCGGGAAGAGCGATAGCGCCGGTACATCCGTCCGGATCTTCAGCCACGCCGGGACTTCCGAAGCCGCCGTACAGCAGCTCCGTTCTGGCGTTAATGGCAACGATTTCTTCGAGCGAGACTCCGCAACCTTCGGCGAGGCCTTGCATCTCGGCCAAGGCCTCCGGAGCACAGCGTTCTATTCGTTCAGCGATACGGCGTGCGATGGTACACGCCCATTTCCAGTCGACGCCGCACTCGAGAAACCCCCGGCGGTAGATTTCGATCGAGCGTAGGATCTGCTCGCCGGCCGTGCGACCGATTTGCAGACCGATATCTTTCGGCAGCCCCTCAGCGTCTATCAATGGTGC